>NZ_JBLYIG010000695.1:0-3975 GCF_049222245.1 Nitrospira sp. BLG_2
AGATTTGAGGCATTTCACTTCAAGTCAATTTTGGCGGTGCTTCAATGCTTTGCCAGTCGATATCCAGGGCCTTGCTAGACGCAATTACGCTCTTCTCAAGCAGAATCCAACGCATCCTTCCCTACGATTCAAATCCGTACATGGCGGACGCTTTCGCAGCGTCCGGGTCGGTGTTCATTACCGCGCGCTTGGCGTTCCAGTTACAGAGGGAGTCCAGTGGTTCTGGATCGGACCGCATGCCGAGTATGACAAATTCTTTGGCTAACCATTCGCTCAACCAGATACCGAAAGATTGCTCCCTGCCTTTGCTGCACGGTGGGACTATTTACCATAGCAGGACCAGCCGATTTAGAAGCGGAGCCCATAGCAAGGACGAACGCTTGATGAACTTCGCGAGAATTTGAAAGCGCCTCATCATGACGCGGAGTAACAGTTCTCCTATCGGTCCCGGTGTTTTAACCGCTTGAGAGCTTCCTGATAGACCACGAGATCTTCTCGCCTTCCAATGGCGACGACTTCGACCAGAATCTTTTGGTCGATGATCCGGTATACGATACGGATCGATTTCTTCGCTGCGTAGACTTTGTAGTAGCCGGTGAGGTTGAGGCCTGTCCGATTGCCAAGATGCTCGCCGAGCCGTGGAGCGGTTTCAAGTTTCCTGAGCTGCTTCGCAACCGGTTCTTTCAGCGATCTGTCTAGACGCCGAAAGTCCTCGGCGCTGCGATAGTCAAAACGACGCTATACCGCAAGGCGTTGCTCCTTCAGCAACGCCTCCAGTGGGACGGCTTTCTTCCCTTTCTTGCGTGTCCGCTGTGTGACAAGGCGATGGATCTCCATGTGTTCCAAGAGATCGAGCGCCTCCGCCATCTTTTCATAGTCATCCACCGGCACGATCACAGCTTCTACCTGATTGTTTTTGAGGACGACCACCCGCCGCCGATGCTGGGCCTTCAGATCGGTCAGCACTTTTCCGAAGGATCGCGCTACTCGAGATGCGCTGAGGATTTCTTCTTTCTTGTAAGCCACGGCCATGTGATTGCCTCATGGTTTAGATCATTGCGTAGAATATAACGCATAATTCTACGCAACAACAAGGTTAAGGATTCAATGGAGCGTCCTTCTATGGCTGATTCTTGGCGGATGACCGGTAGGCAAAGTGAAGAGCCAGCCCTAGGATGACGGAAAGCAAAAGCGCCATTCCAAGTTGAAAGTCGAAACTCAGCGGCCCAACATAAATTTTATACAGCTGCAAAACGATCAGAGGGAAGACGACAGCCAAAGCAAGGCTTAGTAGGTGCCGTCTGAGATAAATAGGCTCACCTGGTTTTCTCGTCCATTTCATATGAAAGCCGGAGAGTCGTTCTCCTATTTGACCAGGAACGTCTTGGAATCTTGTCCGGAAGCTGTGGTGACGGTGACCATGACGAGGCCCTTACGGCCATCGGCTGGGACGGTCGTTAAGATGGTCGATTCGTCTTTCAGCGTAAAGGTGGATGGCTGACCCGGCCCGAAGGATACGCCTCGCAAGCAATCGGGCGAGCCAAACTCGGCCCCTTTGATCGTGACCTGTGTGCCTGGTTCACCTTCATCCGGTACCAGTTCTTGGATCTGCGGCGCGATTCCGAAACACGCGGGGGTGCTCGCGGTAGTTTCAGCTGTTTGAGGCTTCGGTTCGATCTTGGGCTGGACGATCTCGGGTTCGGCGGTCGTGGGTTCGGTAGCTTTTGGTTCGGCGGTCTGGGGTTCAGCGGTTGTGGGTTCAGTAGCTCTAGGCTCGGCAGTCTTGGGCTCTGCTGTCTTGGGTTCCGCACTCTTAGGTTCGGCGGTTGTGGGTTCTGTTGTCTTGGGTTCTGCAGGCTTAGGTTTGGTAGGCTTGGGTTTAGCGGTCTTGGGCTTGACTGTTTTTGGTTTGACGGTCTTGGAGTGCGGTTTAGCCTTTGGTTGCTGATCCGCGGCAAGGGTGAGTCCTGGACTGATT
Organism: Nitrospira sp. BLG_2; assembly: GCF_049222245.1. Lineage (NCBI taxonomy): Bacteria > Pseudomonadati > Nitrospirota > Nitrospiria > Nitrospirales > Nitrospiraceae > Nitrospira > Nitrospira sp. BLG_2. The sequence continues at coordinate 1,979 of NZ_JBLYIG010000695.1, forward strand.
ACCTGTAAAGACAGGGTCATGATACCGATTGAAATTGCCACAGCGAAAATCGTTGATTTCTCCATATGTCGTTCCCTTCGCTCGGTTAAGCCCATATCGAGTTTCACTTTTCTGTATGCTACTCTTCGATCGTCGAGATATCTCCTGGGTCTTGCCCCAACTCCTTCGCTTTGAGTACGCGGCGCATGATTTTTCCCGACCGAGTCTTGGGGAGAGAAGGGACGATATCGATTTCAGCCGGGACGCCGATCTTGCCCAATTCTTTCAGGACCTGATCCTTGATGGACTTGATCAGCGCCGGGCTTTCCTGCTCTCCCTGTTTCAAGATGATGAAGGCCTTGATGGATTCGCCGACTGTCTTATGCGGCTTGCCGATCACGGCAGCCTCCGCCACGGCCGGGTGACTGACTAATGCGCTTTCCACTTCAGCGGTGCCAAGCCGGTTGCCGGCGACTTTGATCACGTCATCCGCTCGGCCCATGAACCAAAAGTAGCCGTCTGCGTCTTTATGACAGACGTCGCCGGCCGTATAGCAATTGGGGATGGTGGCACAGTAGGCCGTATAACGATCAGGATCCTTGTAAATGGTGCGCATCATGGCCGGCCAGGGTTTTTTGATGACGGCAAAGCCGCCGGCGTGTGGTGGAAGACTATTTCCCTGACGATCGACGACGTCGGCTTCAATGCCGAAAAACGGTCGCGTGGCCGAACCGGGCTTCAGCGGCACGGTGGGAAGCGGGGTGATCAAGATCGATCCCGTTTCCGTCTGCCACCAGGTATCCATGATGGGTTTGTCTTCGCCTGTCACGCGATGAAACCATTCCCAGGCTTCCGGGTTAATTGGTTCTCCGACACTTCCGAGAATACGGAGCGTCGAGAGATCGAATTTTTTCGGCCAGTCTTCGCCGTAGCGCATAAGCAGTCGAATCGCGGTCGGAGTCGTATAGAAAATCGAGACCCCATACCGCTCGATGAGATCCCACCAGCGTCCAGGATTCGGGTAATCCGGTTTCCCTTCCGCGGTCAGGATCGTCGCGCCATTGAGAAGCGGACCGTAGACGATATAGCTGTGGCCTGTGACCCATCCCGGATCGGCCACGCAAAAGTACACGTCATCATCTTTCAGATCGAACACATACTTCGTCGTCGTGTAGGTGCCGACCATGTAGCCTCCGTGGACATGGACAACGCCCTTCGGCCGACCGGTCGTGCCGGATGTATAGAGAATATAGAGCGGTGCTTCGGCATCCAGCTGTTCTGCTTCGCAAACCGCCTGCTCATGCTCGATCCACTCCTTCCAGTCAATTTCCTTTGGCGCGGACAGGGGCGGACTTTGGATCTGGCGGCGTACGACCACCACATGACCGATCGTCGGGCAGGTTTTGAGAGCTTCGTCTACGACCGATTTCAGTTGGATAGCCTTGCCACGGTCGAACCCGACATCAGCGGTGATCACAACTTTGGATTCTGCATCGTTGATGCGGCTAGCGAGGGCAGGGGCGCTGAAACCTGAATAGACGACGCTATGGACAACGCCGATCCTGGCGCAAGCCAGCATGGCGATGACTTGTTCGGGTATTTTCGGCAAGTAGATGGTGACACGATCGCCTCGCTGGAGGCCAAGCTTTTTGAGGGCGTTGGCGCAGCGGTTCACGTGCCGGTACAGCTCAGCATAGGTGAAGATTCGTTCCTGATCGTTTTCGCCCACCCAGACCAGCGCGACTTTGTTCCTGCGCCAGGTTTTGATGTGCCGGTCCAAGCAGTTGTAAGCGATGTTGCATCGTGCGCCGACAAACCATTTCGCCCATGGATACTCCCACTCTAAGATTTTATCCCAAGGAGAAAACCACTCCAGCTCCTTGGCTTCAGTGCTCCAAAATGCTTCAGGGTCCGCGATGGATTGTTTGTACTCGGTTTCGTAGTCTTTGATATAGGCTGCGGCAATCGTCTTCGCGGTAGGCTGGTACGTTCGACTTCCCTTCAACAGGGTCTCGATC
>NZ_JBLYIG010000696.1:0-1634 GCF_049222245.1 Nitrospira sp. BLG_2
ACTTCCAAATGAGAAAAGGGCGACCGAGAAATCCAACACGTGTTTGGCGATACATGATGGGGCCGGACGAATCTGCCTTGATCAGTACCGCCACCAGACAGAACAGCGGCAACATTATCAGCAAACCACCGATCGAAACCAGAATATCAACGAGCCGCTTCATGACGCGGGAAATAATGCTCCGCTTAAAGCCGGTCGAAAAGATCACGGCACTCGGGCGAAGTGAATCAACCGAGAGGCGGCCAGAGACTTCCTCGAACAATTGATTCCCGTCAAGAACATCTATTCCCATCGCCTTAAAACCAAGGAGCTGTTCGACCGGTAGTACCGAGCGACGATCTTCAAGACAAACCACGATGGCATTCACTTTCAGTTCTTCTACTATCTGTGCCAACTCGCCATGAGTGCCGATGACGCCAGGTATGCCTGGACTCCATTCCACTCGTTCATTTTCTCCAACAAGTGCTCCAATAATTTCCACTAGACCAAGACGTTGCGATAGCACGGCTCGATAGAGCTCCTTGGCGAGCTTCCCTGTCCCCAAGAGGAGCATACGCCTCTTCAGACTCAGCGCGTCCCACGTTGGGCACACGACATCCGTGAAGCGGCACAACTGCAGCCCCTGCTCTACTGCAGCCTCATCTCTCATCACTTCTACTGTTCTGACTGACATGGATCTACTCCCCAGTGCAATGCGGTGGTTGCTGAGAAACAGCGGGAGCGACCGTTCGGTCGGGGGCAAGTGCGTCAGGTTGTTACGCGACTATCTGCGCAGGCTTATGGGGGATTTCAACATCATTACACAACATCTTGTACATGTAGGTCGCGGCATCGGAGACGGCTGAAATACCTCCGCTACCCGATGCCGGTAAAATATTCGGCCAGCTGCTATCGTGAGTTCACATGGTTCCGCTTGTTTCGTACATGAGGTAGGGCGCAAACTCCATTTCCACCTGCGTCAAGACAACTCCGATGGCATCGCTATCGACATTCAGCTGTTTCACCGCCTTGAGTACCATGTCCTGACTCGTCACGCCGGCTCGCACCATAAAGATCACTTGATCCGCCATACTGCTGAGGATATTGACGTCAGCAAGCGTCAATACGGGCGGTCCGTCCAAAATTATATGGTCGTAGCGGGTCCTGAGCTCCGGTAGGATCTGCTTCACATACTGAATCCCGGAAATACTGGTAGGTCTTACCTTCGAATCCCCGCACGGCAATATAGAGAGAGGGATACCCTCATAGGCATGAATACAATTCTCAAGGCTGTCTTGCCCCTGTTTAGCCTCACTGAGGCCCGGCTCGACCGGAATATCCATATATTCGTGGACCATCGGACGCTTGAAATCGCAATCGATCAGGAGTGTAGATTTCCGCAGGTCGTGGGCCAGAACATAGGCGAGATTGACCGCCGTGGTTGTTTTCCCCTCCCCCATCATGCTGCTGGCCACAAGGGTAACCCCATTCTTTTTTTCAGCCCTCATCAACAGCAGTCGCGTCGATGCCACTCGGTATTGTTCAGCAATGATAGAGTTCGGCTCCCACTTTGCGATCAGATGAGACTTTGGGGACAAGCCCGTGAGCATCGCTCTTTTGGTGCGGGATCCGGCGCCCATCCATCTCCTTCCATA
>NZ_JBLYIG010000697.1:0-4029 GCF_049222245.1 Nitrospira sp. BLG_2
AACAACATCGAGTTTGCCTCCCTGAAGACTATCGGCTGTTTCTGACCGAGGCCGGGAATGGTGGAGCCTTGGCCGTCATCGGCCATGAACGTTTCCGGAGTTCCATCGTGATCGAGATCATCTTCCAAAAGAGACTGCCAACGAACGGACCGCTTCGCTTCCAACCTTGCTTGAGCCAGCTCGATCGCTTTGCTGTTTAGGCCTCCCTGCTGTACGTGCCTGGAGGAAAGCTCTACCGCACCCAGAGCACCCATCAGTGCAATGCCTGAAATCACCATTGCCACCATCACCTCGATCAGACTGAAACCATCGGTCTTCATTATTCGCCTCATAGGAGCGACACCCGACCCGTGATGCTCACAGTGAGCTGCTGGGTCTGTCCTTCTAGGCTGTGAAGTTGAATTGTCGTTGGACTGGCAGACCGTCCGCTTGGATGGAAGAGGATCTCAGGCCCGCCGCTTGGCTCTTCGATAACAACCCCCTTTCCTCCATAGTGATACGCATGATGTGTGGTCGCCGCATTCACGAATTGAGTGGTAAGGGCCTGTTGTTCAAGGTCAACCACGATTCGAACACGATCCCGATAAGTCATCGCAAGCTGTCGTGCAAGGCGTAGTTCCGAAGCGATTTCCTCGATCGTACAACGGACCTGGGTGCGCGAGTTGAAGATCGAGTAGTTAGGAACGGCCATCGTGGCGACCAACCCTATGATCGCGACCACCACCATGAGTTCCGTCAATGTCTTACCTTCTTGCTTCATGTCTTCCTCACTGTCTCTGCAACTGGTCAGGTAGCCCATCGCTATGTCAAGACTCGTGCCACTCATAGTTTGAGTCTTCATCGATTATGCGCTTTCCGAACAATATCCTATGGGAAACCCCTAAGCCATTGAATCGGCGGGACCAGAATTAAATGAGTTCGGTATGGTCTGAAGGTGTAGCTCCTACAAGGGAAGAAAAGACGGTGGAGAGTAGTAGTACCTCCAGAGATACAGTTCTTTACAGAAGAGATACAGTAAGAAATGGTGAGGATTAGGCAGGAGAGCCGTTATCCGGCCAATAGCCCTTGATACCAATCAAGAATGGATTCGCCGAAAAATAATGTCACTAGAGCACCGCAAACCAGAAACGGCCCGAAGGGAATGTAATCCTCTCGCTTGATGAGCTGTCCGGCAATAAGAGTAACCCCTACGAGTGATCCAAGGAACGACCCTATCATGATCGTCATCAAGGCAGGCTTCCATCCCAGAAATGCCCCTATCATCGCCAGAAGCTTGATGTCTCCTCCGCCCATCCCTTCTTTCCCGAAAAGATAGGGGCTGGCCCAAGCCAGAAGCCACAGAATTCCTCCGCCCACAAGAATGCCCAGCAAACTATCCAGGAATCCGAGGGGCAAGACGGTGGCGGCACAGATGAGGCCTACGGCGATACCGGGAAACGTCACGGCATTGGGAATGATCTTGTGAGAAAGATCCGTCCCGGCTACCACGAGGAGGGCTGAATAGAGCACGCAGTACGCCACAGTAACCCAACTGGGGCCGAAGACCCAGAGGAGCGCTACATAGCCCGAGGCATTCAGAATCTCGATCAAGGGATAACCGAAAGGAATGCGCACGGTACATTGCCTGCATCGTCCAACCAATATGAGGTAACTTAGAATGGGGATGTTATCGTACCAGGCAATGGGCTGTGCGCATCTCGGACAGTGAGAGCCAGGCCACACGATCGATTCATGCCGCGGCAAGCGATAGATACAGACATTGAGGAAACTACCGATAAGTGCACCAAAACTACCGGCAATCAGTAGAGGTAACAGTGCCTCTTCGTGCATAATTGCTCAGAGTCCTTTCCCTACCTGGTAACCCTACTAGGGCCGAAGTGCCTTTCTTTACATTCTTGAACGGCCATACCATAATCACTGCCTATAGGCATGATTACCCATTGAGTATACCTGATGTACAAACCTACTAATATGGAGAACTAACTACCATGGCGAAGACAGCTGCAAAAACACGGACTCGAAAATCTCTCGCTGATCTTGAACCGCCGCCGCGCACAAAACGGCCGGAGTCGCTCACGTCACGGGAGCAGGAAATTTTGGAATTGATCTGGGCGGGGTTCAAGAATAAAGAAATCGGTCAGCGGTTGAAGATCAGCGTCAAAACCGTCGAAGCCCACCGCGCGAATATGACAAAAAAAATGCGGGTGTCGAATACGGCTCAATTGCTGAAGACCGCCATCCAGGGCGGCGCGCTCAGGATTCGGTAGAGTCAGGCCCGGTCGGATGTCGCTGACGAACCGCCTCAAACAAAACTATGGCTGCCGCAGCGGATACATTCAGCGATTGGATCCGACCTCTAAGAGGAATGCGGACACAGTCATCGCAATGTTGCAACACGCTCGGTCTGATTCCCGTTCCTTCGCCTCCCAGAACCAGGCCAACCGGTTCCCGTAGGTCGATGTCCGTAAAGACTGTATTCGCCGACGGCGTCACCCCATAGATCCAAACCCCGGCCGATTTCAACGATTCTATCGATCTGCTGATGTTTGTCACGCGCGCCACGGGAATGTGATCGATCGCTCCGGCCGAAGCTTTGGCCACGACTGACGTAAGCCCGGCGGCTCGTCGTTCTGGGATCAATACTCCGTGGGCGCCCGCCCCTTCCGCCGTCCGAAGCACCGCGCCGAGGTTGTGTGGATCTTCGACTCCGTCCAAGACCACCAAGAGTGGCGCCTCATGCCGCTGGGCAGCTCGAGCGAGGATGGATTCCTCCGACTGATAGGCCTTTGCCGACGTAAAGGCCGCAACGCCTTGGTGCTTGCCCGTGGGGACCAGACGGTCGAAGAAGGTCAGAGGCTGAACATGAATCGGAACACGGCGTGATCGGGCCAGCTGCACCAAATCGGTGAACTGTTTGTCGGTCCGAATAACGAGCACGCGTTGCAACGGTCGGTTTCCGGCTTTCAGCGCTTCGCGTACGGCATGGAGACCGTAGAGAATCTCCGGCGCCTCAGCGCTTCCAGCGGGCCGTGCCATCGGGTTTGTCCTCGATGATGATTCCCTGCGATTTTAGCTCATCGCGTATCCGATCTGCTTTATGGAAGTCTTTCCGGGAGCGCGCATCAACTCGCGCTTTTAACAGTTCCTTTATTTCATCATCCGTCAGAGCTTTCTTCACTGTTATAGGGAGACACTCATCGGTTTCTGTGACCAGGCCTACAGCCTTACTCTTGCTAGGCATAATCGGTTGCGCGTTATGTTCTTTGACTGCCTGGCCGATTACTCCGATGTATGGCCCCAACTGCCACTTGTTGAGCTGAAATAGTCCCAAGATACTGCCCAGCAATCGGAATTCCTCTCTGGCTTCTTTGCGTGCAGCCGAAGTTAGACCGTTGATTAACAGCTTGTTGACATCTCCTTTTAATCCCTGGAGTGCTGCGATAGCAGCTGGCGTATTCAAATCATCAGCCATGGCGGTTTTAAAAGTCAGCCTACATTTCTCAACCATGGCCCTCAGTTCTTTGTCAGCCGTTGAGCTATCTTCCGGTTCATCCAATCGTTGGAAGAGATCGTAGAAACCGTTCAACGCGCTTTTTGCCTCTCTCAAACCCTGATCTGAGAAATCAAGCGGACTATGGTAATGCGTCGAAAGGAGAAAGTATCTGAGGATTTCTCCCGTGATCGCTTCTGACCATTCCGATTTGTCAAAGACCTCCCGGATCGTGAAAAAATTGTCGAGCGACTTCGACATCTTCTCTTTGTTGATCTGCACAAACCCATTGTGGACCCAATAGCGTGCGAATTCTTTTCCCGTCGCTCCGCAGGACTGCGCGATCTCGTTCTCATGATGCGGGAAAATCAAATCCATTCCGCCGCCATGGATGTCGAACGTGTCACCGAGATAGCGGATCGACATGGCGGAACACTCGATATGCCAGCCCGGTCGTCCTCGTCCCCAGGGGCTTTCCCATGCCGGCTCGCCCGGCTTACTGTTCTTCCAGAGGGCAAAATCCATTGGGTGACGTTTGC
>NZ_JBLYIG010000698.1:0-2193 GCF_049222245.1 Nitrospira sp. BLG_2
TCTTCCAAATCCATTCATCCGGCAATTCTACTTCCCAACGAGGCATCGCGGATTTCCATGGAGCGCCTTCAATCGGGAGGCCGACTCCGCCTTTTTTGATGCGCCAGAACAAATAGCTTTCTTGCAACATGGCGATGGTCGTTGGATCGGCAAAATTGGCCGGTGCCGGAATAAAACCACGGGCGGCCGGTCCCTTGCCGTCGAAATTCCCGCCATGACAGGGGGAGCAAAAGGCCGCATAGAATCCCTTCCCTTGCATGATATTTTCAGGAGTCTTGGGAACAGGATTCGACAGGCCCGTATATTCACCCGGAGGTGCGGGGTGAATCGTTCGGCTTTCTGTCGGCGGAAGATCGCTCGTGGCAGTGCTGCCATAGGTTTGCCATCCAATCAGCAATGGAAACAGAACAAGCACCCCATAGCGAAGCGCTTGCAGACCTCCGAGGTTTTCTCCGGTCAGAAATCTCTGTATCGGCCCCCAAAACGCATCTTTTGATTCTCCGCTCAGCGTTTCGAAAATGATAATGCCCGATACGGTCAATAGGAGATAGAGGAATATCAGACTGGAGGGAAGGGGCGCCGAGCCAGGTATATTCGGCAGCACAAACTTTAGAAACAGATACATGGCTACCATAAGTATGATCGGCTTACCTAATGCGCCCATACGTTCCTCCTAACAGGATGTGGGAAAGTCCTTCTGTTTCGTTCTCGCGTCGCCCAGAAGCCGCCTGCGATAAAAAGTACGCCTTGGCGGAAGATCTTTTTGAACATCCTGCAGTTTGTTCCTATTAAATCGTAAGGTCGTGAGGCCGTGAACGTCGAAATAGATTTTCAACATCCTGCTAATGTGTTCGAGCAACAGCTAATAGTGAAGATTCCGCTGCTTTGACTGGAGCCGACGGCGCCTTGCCGGGTATGTCCAAATCCGTCACGCTGATGGAAACCGGCTCGCCGCTCATTTGCTGCAGAAACGCGATGACGGCCAAGATTTCATTCTTAGAGAGCCCGATTGGATCCTTATTGATCGCCGGCATCGTCGCGGGGTATTCCTTCGGCACCCCTCCATGCCGATAGTCCTGATACACGAAAGCTTGAGGATCTGTCAGGCTTTCATACAGAAAATCCCGGCTCAATTTTGCGCCGATTCCTTTTAAATCCGGACAACGGGCCGATTCGCTGGGGCCGATGGAATGGCACAGCGCACATTGGCCCTTGCTGAAGAACACCGTCTGTCCGATGGCGGCAATGTCCGTGGGTGTCTTGATGTTGGCGATGTCGATCTTTTCCTCGGCCGGAGGGAGTGACGCCAGCTGCGGTACGGCGAGTGACACGAGCGAGAACAACCCGAGGACGATGGCAACGAACCCCGTGACTCGGACAAAGGTAGCTTTGATGAAGAGGAGGATCAGAATTCCGATCCCGACGATTGAGAGTGCAATCAATTGTAGTTGTGCGACTTCACTCATAGCTCTCCAAACTCGTAAGTATATCGTGCTGATTCATGACCTTACCTAACTCTGTTGCTGCTCTTGCGGAGAGCCTCCGGCCATCGCCGGAATGCCGTGCGGCAGCTCTTCCTTTCCTGCTCCGCCAGCGGTCTTGTACTTATCACCCATGGTCGCGACCCAGAAGATAAACGCCACGAGGATACAAAAGAAAAACGTGCAGAAGGCCATGATCAACGACGCGCTGCCGAGTGCCGGCGAATAGGCGTAGGGCGATGTATCACGCATCACGCCGTACACATGCCAATGGACCCGGGACGAGGATCGCGCATAGCCCATCAACGTCATGAGGAGAATGACCATGACCGCATTCAGAACCAGAGCATAACCTGCGCGCGGAGGCATACTGCCCCAAACCATCTCTGTCGTCGTCCTGGCACTCTTGAGCAACAGCGCGGTCAACGGCGTGATAGTCAGAATGACGAAGATGACGATCAGCACTTGGGATGTGGAAAAATAATTGATTCGGACGATTGCCGGCACGAAGTATCCCCAGACACCAAGAACAATAACAGCAAGACTAGCCAGTACCAACACCGCGCCCATGACGGCCTTTCCCAGTTTGGCCCAACTGGCTGTGTCTTGTTTTCCTGCCCGCCAATACATGACGAAGCTCATGAAGGTAATGAGAATCATGAGGTTCGACACCGTCATTTTGGCCGACATGACGCCGAGAACACCCAGTAAC
>NZ_JBLYIG010000699.1:0-11398 GCF_049222245.1 Nitrospira sp. BLG_2
CGGCCGAATGCGCCGAACATCGGTCGGCTGATCGTCGGTTCCGGCGTTGGAATCGACGCGTTGGGATCGCCCATTTGAGCTTGAGCGATGAAGCCGCTCTTCAACACCATCTCCGGCTTGACCCCGAAAAATTCCGGTTTCCAGATCACGAGATCGGCGATCTTGCCGACCTCCACCGACCCGACTTCATGGGCGATGCCATGCGTGATGGCCGGATTGATCGTATACTTGGCCACATAGCGCCGGGCCCGGAAGTTATCGTTCTGACCAGAATCCTTTCCGCTCGTGGGCTTGAGGTGCCCACGCTGTACTTTCATCTTATGGGCGGTCTGCCACGTGCGCGTGATGACTTCCCCGACACGGCCCATGGCCTGCGAGTCCGACGACATGATGCTGATGGCTCCCATGTCGTGCAGGATATCCTCTGCGGCGATGGTCTCACGGCGAATGCGGGACTCCGCAAAGGCCACGTCTTCCGGAATCCGCGGGTTCAGGTTGTGGCAGACGATCAACATGTCCAGATGCTCATCCATCGTATTCATGGTAAACGGCATCGTGGGGTTGGTCGAGGACGGCAACACGTTCGGCTCGCCGCAAATTTTTATAATGTCCGGTGCGTGACCGCCGCCCGCGCCTTCCGTATGGAAGCTATGGATCGCTCTCCCCTTGATGGCCTTGATGGTATCCTCGAGATAACCGGCCTCATTGAGCGTGTCCGTATGGATCGCGACTTGCACATCGTAACGCTCCGCCACATTCAAGCAGGTGTCGATCGCAGCCGGCGTGGTGCCCCAATCTTCATGCAGCTTCAGTCCGAGCGCACCGGCCTCAATCTGTTCATTCAACCCTTCTGGTCGTGACGCATTACCCTTTCCAAAGAAACCGAGATTGATGGGAATCCCCTCCGATGCTTCCAGCATGCGATGGATGTTCCATGGCCCCGGTGTGCAGGTCGTCGCACTCGTCCCGCTCGAGGGGCCGGTACCGCCGCCGATCATCGTGGTCAGCCCGGCAGACAGGGCTTCCCAGCATTGTTGCGGACAGATGAAGTGGATATGCGAATCGATCCCGCCGGCCGTGATGATACGGCCTTCTCCCGAGATCGCTTCCGTTCCAGGACCGATTTCCATGCCCGGTGTGACATTCGGCATCAAATCGGAATTTCCAGCTTTTCCGATACCGACAATACGGCCGTCCTTGATGCCGATGTCGGCCTTGATGACCCCGGTATAATCAAGGATGAGCGCGTTAGTAATAACGGTATCCAGCTGACCACTGGCGCTGGTAGCCCGAGCGGATTGACCCATCCCGTCACGAATGGTCTTGCCGCCGCCGAAGACCGCTTCTTCTCCCGGCACAGTCAAATCTTCTTCGACTTCGATGATGAGTTCCGTGTCGGCAAGCCGAACACGATCGCCGATCGTGGGACCGTACAAAGATGCGTATTGTTTGCGCGAAATTTTCACCGTGAGCCTCCTTTTCCAAATCCACGATCAGCCGCGAGTGACACCGCCTTGGCTTTGAGCTTCGGATCATCCAAGGATCCATCCGTCAAGCCATTGATACCCTGAGCAAGTCGATTACCGGCAAACGCTACGAGCGGCACCTTTTTCTCTTCTCCCGGCTCGAACCGCACCGCCGTCCCGGCTGGAATGGCCAGCCGAAACCCGAACGCTTGTTCACGATCGAATTTGAGCGCGCGATTGGATTCAAAGAAATGGCAGTGAGACCCGACCTGGATCGGTCGATCGCCTGCATTCTTGACGGTCACTTCCTTCGTCTCTCGTCCCTTGAAGACTTCAATATCCCCTGCCACTGTCATAATTTCCCCCGGCACGATAGGGGCGGACAGCTCAGCTTTGACCGCGGCAGCTAAGGCCTCTTTTGATCTCTGTGGCGCGTCTTGTTTTTTCATTTTTGCTCCTCCTGCCCCACTGACCTTTTTGATCAGGGATTCATTTGCAGCAAATGCCAACCCATGCTGCCCTTGGTTAGTCAAGAGCGAGGCTGCACCGATTCCTGCCGCCACGCGTCCGCTCTGCACGAGAAACTGTCGTCTCGACGTTCCAGTTTTCTGGGGAACATTTTGCTTTCCTACATCCTCTCCGTAATCCTGAGACTCTTTCCTTTTCATGTTACTTTATTCCCTTTCGTTCACTGGACAGACCCGTGAATAATGAGATCGAAATCTATGGTATCGGATTGTGAACAGTCACGAGCTTGGTGCCATCCGGAAATGTCCCTTCCACCTGAAAATCACGGATCATCTCCGGCACGCCGGGCATTACGTCTTTACGAGACAGAAGCTGAGTGCCGTAGGTCATCAACTCAGCCACAGTTTTCCCGTCGCGGATACCTTCCAACACAGCAGCTGTGAGATACGCGACCGCTTCGGGATGATTCAACTTCAGTCCTCGTTTCTTGCGATCGGTCGCAAGCTGCGCCGCGACATAAATCATCAACTTGTCCTGCTCTCTCGGACTTAGACGCATAGTTCCTCCTCTGTCAGGTTAGGGCTTGACATGCACCCGTGTTCAAACGACTAATGATTCGATGATATTTGGTTTTGTGTACGCAGAGAGGTGGGATATGGATCCCGATCACAACACCGGAAGCTTATGAAAACTGGTTTCATTGCCCGACCCCTCTTAGGTTGGGAACTGTTAGTCGAAGCCATTCCTCGCGATAAACGATTGTCAGGTGGATTGGCTTCTAATAAGCGGATGGATATTTATCATGAAGCCGGAAGGCGACTCAACTCTTAACTTCTATCTCATACCGTTAGGTACTGCCTCACCATGTCGGCATTCAACTCCGTGCTCTTGCCCTGCGCCTTCACCGCCCCTTTGGCCATCACGACATACTTTTCCGCAAGGCGGGCGGCAAAGTGCAGCCCTTGTTCCACCAGTAGAATCGCGAACCGGCGTGAATTCTTAAAGCCGATGATGACGTCCTCGATTTGATCGACGATCGACGGCTGAATCCCTTCCGTCGGTTCATCCAAAAGAAGAAGCTTCGGACTGGAGAGGATTGCTCGTCCGATTGCTAATTGCTGCTGCTCGCCTCCGCTGAGCACGCCTCCCGGTCGGTGAAGGATTTGCGTCAGTTTCGGAAAGAGGTGATAGACCTCATCGAACGCCTCCTTTTCGGAGACATCCCCGATGATGGAAGGACGGTTCCAGTAACCGAGCAGCAGATTCTGATGCACCGTCAAGTGCGGGATGATCTCTCGACCTTGCGGGACATACGCGAGTCCCTTTCTCGCCCGAAGATCCGTGCGATCGTAGGTGATATCCGTGCCGTCGAACATAATTTTCCCCGACTTTACAGAGAGCAACCCGGTCAGAGTCTTCAACGTGGTCGTCTTGCCGACCCCGTTTCTCCCCATGAGGCACACCACTTCTCCCGGCTCGATCGTGAAGGAGACGTTCCGGAGAATATGGCTTTCGCCGTAGTAGGCATTGATGTTCTCAAGCGCCAGCGTTAAACGTGGTGAGAGTTGTTCCATTGTCGACTGTTCCGTTGTGAAACTAATGCGCGACCTTAGCCCGACCAAGGTAGATTTCCCGAACATGATCATCAGCTTGAACTTTTTCGACTGTTCCTTCGCAGATGACTGTTCCCTCTGCCAACACGGTCACGATGCGCGCGATCTGTCGAACGAAATCCATGTCATGTTCGATCACGACGATCGCATGCCTCTCGGACAGCGACCCCAGCAATCGTCCAGTCTGCTCCGTTTCCTTATCACTCATCCCGGCAACCGGTTCGTCGACCAACAGGAGCGCCGGATCCTGCAGAATCACCATGCCGATCTCCAACCATTGTTTTTGACCGTGCGACAAGGACCCGGCACGATCATGGGCATGGTTCGATAATCCTATGGTTCCTAGCGTCTCATCGATGCGCTCTCGCTCCGCCGGTGATGACCGTCCCATCAACGTTGGGAAGACTCCCTTGCTCGCCCGCTTAACCGAAAGATCCAAGTTCTGCCAGACCGACAAGTTGCTATAGATCGAAGGGGCTTGGAACTTACGGCCAACTCCCAGCTTCGTGATATCCTCCGCGTTCTTTCCGACTAAATTGATACCCTTATCGAAAATGACCTTCCCGGAGGTCGGTTTGGTCTTCCCACAGATCACATCAAGCAAGGTAGTCTTCCCGGCTCCATTCGGCCCGATCACGACACGGAGCTCGTTGTAGTGGACACTGAAGTTGCAGTTGTTCAGAGCTTTGAACCCGTCATAGTCGACGACTACGTTCTCGCATTTGAGAATCAGGTCTCCGTCCGTCACGCCGCCGTACTCCCTTCCGCCTTGATCAGAGGCTGGTGCGTCTTCTTCCGCCCGCTCAATTTCCGAATTATCCCCACCAGTCCATCCGGGAACATCGTCACCACCACCACAAAGAGCCCGCCAAGTATAAACGGCCAGGCCTCCGGGAAATAGTTGGTCAACACGCTGCGACCATAGTTAACGGCCACCGCGCCCAAGATAGCACCGATCAATGTGCCACGCCCGCCGACTGCCACCCAGATGACCACCTCAAGTGACGGCAAGACGCCGATTTGTGCCGGTGTAATGATGCCGACCTGCGGCACGTACAGCATTCCGGATAATCCCGCGAGCCCTGCCGCCACGACAAACACAAAGAGCTTGTACATCCAGGGGGTGTACCCTGAAAACGTGACTCGCGATTCGCTGTCTCGTATCGCGATCAGCACGTTTCCTGCCCGCGATGAAACAATCCAGCGACACAGCAAGTAGGAGGCTGCAAGGGCCAGGACCGTCAGAATATACAGTCCCCGTTGAGTCGATGGATCGGAAAGTCGAAAACCGAGCACCTGCTTAAAATCCGTCAATCCATTGGTGCCGCCGAGCCGCGTCTCGTTCCGATTGAAAACCAGCCAGGTCGCAAATGCCAAGGCTTGCGTGATGATGGCGAAGTACACGCCCTTGATTCTGCTACGGAATGCCAGGAACCCGAATATCGTCGCGAAGAGCATCGGGACAAGCATCGCCCCTAAGAAGCCGCCAATAAAACTCTTGAATGGATACCAAAAGAGAGGCAGCTCCTTGACCTGGGTCCAGACCATGAAGTCCGGAAGCTCACTTCCGTACACACTCTCTTTTCCGATCTGCAGTGTCAGATACATACCCATACAGTAGGCGCCAAAGCCGAAAAATACCCCCTGACCTAAACTCAAGACACCGCAATAGCCCCAGATCAAATCCAGCCCGAGAGCCAGAATGGCAAAGGCCAAAAACTTCCCGAACTGATTGAGACGAAAGTCGGAAACGTGCAGCCAGGAACTCTCAGCGGGCAACACATTCAACAATGGGACGACGATCAGGAACAACGCCCCGACTGCGAAGAACGTCAGTGTCTCTCGACTGTCCTGGTGAACTGGTACTGGTTCAGGCATCGGCACTCCGTCCTTTGGCCGCAAATAGGCCCTGCGGCCGCCACTGGAGGAATAAAATCACACCGATCAAGATAAAAACCTTCCCATACACCGCTCCGCTGAACGGCTCGATCAGCTTATTCAGCCCTCCAATTCCTAACGACGCCCAGATCGTTCCGGCAAGTTTTCCGACTCCCCCTGTCACCACGACCATGAAGGAATCGACGATGTAGTTCTGGCCAAGTCCCGGATCGACATTCCCTACCATCGTGAGCGCCCACCCAGCAATACCTGCCAACCCGGAAGCAAAAGCAAAGGTATACGAGTCGACTTTACGAGTCGGGATGCCGAGACAAGCGCTCATGTTGCGGTTTTGGGTGACCGACCGTACCCGAATCCCGAGGTTCGACCGAAACAGCAAAAAGTAAATCCCCAGGACGCAGATGATGGACAGCACGATGATGAAGATTCTGTTATATGGAAGATAGACTCCCACCATTACCTGGGCCCCCCCGCGAAGCGCACCGGGAGCGATGACTGCCGTCAAATCGCCGAAGTACACTCGGGCGGCCTGCATGAGGATCAAACTTACTCCCCACGTCGCCAGGAGAGTCTCGAGCAGCCGCCCGTACAGGAAGCGAATCACGGTCGCTTCGAGCACCCATCCGAATACGGCTGCCGCTAAAAAGGCGACGGGCAATGCCACAGGAAAATACCAATCGAAGACATCCGGAGAAAACCAGGTGATGAAAGCCTGTTGCGTAATGAACGTGGCATAGGCTCCTATCATCATCAGCTCGCCATGGGCCATGTTAATGACGCCCATCAATCCGAAGACGATGGCTAATCCAAGAGACATGATCAAGAGTATCGAGCTCAAGCTGATTCCTCGGAAGATCGTCTCCATGATACCGGCCCACCAGGACCATGACTCGATGTGATCTATGGCAGCTTCAGCCGCGGTCGTCAGCGCTTTCAGTTCATCAGTTGCCTCAGCCTGCCTGGCCGCCTCGACCAACTCCTTCAACGCTGGCACGCTGTTCAGGCTTCGCAGTTCTCCCAACTGTTTGACGGCTCCCAGCCGGACGGCAGGATCGCCGGAGTTCAGCTCTAGAAAGTGCTGCGACTCTTCCATGGTATACCGAACCCACCACACCTGCTCTCTCTGAGCCGCCTCCTTCAGATAAGGAATGGCCTCCATTCGCCCAGCCGAGGCGAGATCGGCCGCAGCCGACCGCCTGGAGTCAGGTGATTCGCTCATTAGATTTGCGCGATTTTTGAGCAGATCCACAACAGGCTTCACCGCTTGCCGGACGGCACGACCGCCCACTTCACGGATCTCGTCGAGTCGAGGGATAAGACTTGCGTCCCCTTTCTCGATAAGGACCTCTGCGGCCTTGTTGCGGACAGCTGCATCCTCGCTCTTAAGATCGATGAGTGCTTGCTCTATTGGATTGGAAGACGGAGGGTTAGCCGAAGCCGTTTGTCCTAGCACGTCAACCGCCAACGCTGGCTGCAGGCCAATTCCCAGAGGTAAAAATCCCAGGGATAAAAAGACGAACAGAACGGGTGCGAGTAGTTTCTTCGGGATTCCGGCCAGGCTTATCACCAATTAACCTCCTACGATGGCTTTTTCGACGAGACGCTGCTGGCAGGACATCCGGAACCTTGCCCACTATTAAATAAGTAAGATTCCAGCCTTGTTACCTGCCGGCAGTGTCCACCGTCAGGACGGTCAGTGAAACAGGGATACTGCCTGCGTCCCGATTCTTATTTCTTTTGATAAGTCCCTTGATGATTAATCCAATCGCAACCCTTTTCAGGATTGGTATACTCGCTCCACGGTTCCGGCTTCACCAATCCTTTGGACCGCCAGATGACCTTGAACTGACCATTCTTTAGAATTTCACCGATCAGCACCGGTTTATGGGTATGCTGGTTAGCTTCATCCATCATGATCTGGCCGCCGGGGGCAAGAAACTTTTGCCCATAGACAGCCTTGCGGACTTTGTCCACTTCGGTAGAACCAGCCTTTTCAACCGCCTGCTTCCACACGTAGACGCCAAAATACGCGGCTTCGATCGGATCGTCAGTGACGCGGTTTTCTCCATCCGGCAGATTATTTCGCTTACAATAGGCTTTGAAGTTCGCCACGAACTTCTTGTTTTGTGGCGTATCCACGCTTTGATGGTAATTCCACGCCGCCAAATGCCCGACGAGGGCGCTGGTATCCATCCCGCGCAGTTCATCTTCGGCAACGCTGAAAGCCATGATCGGCGCATCTTCCGCTCGCAATCCCTGGTTGCCGAATTCCTTATAGAACGGCACATTGCTGTCACCATTGATGGTACTGATGACGGCCGCCCCGCCACCTGCAGCAAACTTCTTGATCTTGCCGCAAATGGTTTGGTAGTCCTGGTGATGGAACGGGGTGTATTCTTCTTCAATGTTGGAGGCAGGCACTTTCTTTGCCAACAGCATGGCACGTAGAATCTTATTCGTCGTGCGAGGATACACATAGTCGGTGCCTAAGAGATAAAACTTCTTGTAGCCTCCCCCTTCGGGGCTCATCAAGTATTCCACTGCGGGCGCCGCTTGTTGATTGACCGCCGCCCCGGTGTAGAATACGTTACGGGAACATTCCTCCCCCTCGTATTGGACAGGATAGAAGAGCAGCCCGTTGTTCTTCTCAAAGACCGGCAGCACTGATTTGCGGCTGACCGATGTCCAGCAGCCGAACACCACGGACACCTTATCTTCCAAAAGAAGCTGCTTGGCTTTCTCGGCAAACAGGTCCCAATTGGAAGCAGGATCGACGACCTTGGCCTCGATCTGCCGCCCCATGACACCGCCCGCCTTATTGATTTCTTCGACTGCCATGAGCACGACATCGCGCAGCGACACTTCGCTGATGGCCATTGTACCGCTCAGAGAATGCAGTACCCCGATCTTGATGGGGGGACCACCGGCCGCATAGGACAAGGCATAGTTACCGAGATTTCCCAGTAGCGCCGCGACACCGACTCCCGCCGCCACGCGTCCACTTTGCCCTAGGAATTCTCTCCGCGACGATCCAGTCTCTCCGGTAGGAGCTTCCACTTCCTTGACGTTCTGTGAATCCTGTGGGGCTTTCTTGTCCATGTGCATCACTCCTTTTCGTATGCCGTGAGTTGCAAACTTCCGGTTGATGCTCATTCTGTCTAGAGCCTGTTCGCAAACGATCGCCGCCTGTATTAGCCTCTAGAGCAAAAAGTTCCTTCGATTCGACTGCTGTACGGAATTACCAGGTCGTGAACAAATGCATTTCCCTCCTTTCTCATGAACTCTTATGAACGCCAAGGAGCCAACAAAAATTATCTGAACTAACCAGAGAGACCCACAGTGAATGTTTACTTGCAATATACCTTGTACTGGGAAGGCGTCATCGAACTATTTGCTGATCCACTTGCCCCCTGTTTCATTCAACCCGTTTCCTCCGCACGAAGCATGAGATCATAGACAACATGACGCATTCTAAATGACTATTTAAAAAGAGCCAAATGATTATACTTTGTCTAACGCTTTAGAACCATTATAGAATCACTCCTAGCGTTACGAAGCCCCTAATCGACGATCTGTGCTCTCATCCATCAGAACAGAAGATGGGATATCAATCATTGCGCTACATCGTGATGCACCATGCCAGAAGGATCACCTGGATCCTATCGGGGAAACCCTGAATGAACGATGGTAACACCCCTGAGGGGTAGTCAAGAATCTACCGAAGGACCTCAGCCTTTTGTTTTTGCCGGATGTTCCTGCTACACTGCAACTTTTATTCACACGTGTGACGCGACGCCATGAGCTCCACGCAATATTGTTTCCCTAAGCAGGCACTGTGCCTGCTTATTTTTGGTTATTTGAGCTTCATTGTCGATGGCTGTGCAAGCTCTCGTCCCTCCACACCCATTCACGAATCAGCCCATGGGGCTGTGTTCTTGGAGGATGTCTCAGACGCCTCTTTCCAAGCTGCACATCCCATCACGTTGTCCGAGACAACCGTCGCAGATATATTGCGCGGCGTACACACGAAAGAAAAAACCGGCCTCTTATTGCTATTGGGTAAGGCCTTGAAGTCCACGAACCTGAACGATATTCGCACCTTCTCCGAGGATGATATCGAGTTCTTAGCCCCGCACATTACCACTGCCCTCGCTCAAGCGACTCCTAGTCATCGGGTGGGATTTCACCTCTATTCCTCCACTCCGGAAATTTCACAGTCGCAAAAGGCCAATCACAATAGAGAAACCACATCCGGCTATCTATTCGCAGACGGCTTGTCGCTGCATTTCACTTTGACCCAGTACCGACATCGCCCAGGGAAGAAGTCCAACGACAGCCAAAAGGAACCACGCCCGCTCCCGGACACTGACGGTCTCCGTGACCGAGAGGTCACGTTTCTGCCGGAAGCTGCCGTGCGTACGGACGCATACGATCGATCAAGCTGGATTGGAAAATCCGAAGATCGATCGCTCGCGATCGACTATCAGCTGCTGGCCAGAATACTTGCGGCTCCTCCACTTCGCGCTACTCAACCGGTTCCGGCGGCTACGGCTCCGGCGCCACCACCTCAAACGATTCCTGCTCAAGCGTCTCCGGTTGGAAAACAGGACGCAGACCTGCAGGCTTTTAAGGAAGAGATGAAAGCCCTTCGAAAAAAGGTGGATGAACAGGAGGCGGAACTTCAGCGCCTCAAGCATCCACCAACAAAGAAGAAGTCTACTCCTTAGCCGGATAAATCACGAGAGGGACCGTGGCCCAGGAATGAATGACACCGGATTCCACTTGTATGTCGCTCATTACTGAACTATAGGAAGAGGATCCAATACCTCATCGAGAGGGACGGATGTTTGAATCTCATCGTTCATTGAGGGGTCTTCACTTGTCTTGAGCGTCTCGATCGACTCGTTTCGAACTGAAATATCCCCGCACTCCATCGGAAGAAGTGATTGTTCTGCCTCGCCAAGCTCCTTGAACTCACGAAGCGGCGGCAGTTGTGCAAGGTCGCTCAAGCCGAAGTGCTCAAGAAAGAATTTGGTCGTCCCGTACATGATTGGACGGCCGGGGACTTCTTTACGACCGACAATTCTCACCAGTTTTCGTTCCAGCAGAGTACGCAACACACCTGAGGTTTCCACCCCACGGATTTCTTCGATCTCCGACCGCACCAGCGGTTGTTTGTAGGCAATGATCGCCAATGATTCTAGGGCGGATCTGGACAGTTTTGCCGCCGTCTTGGCCTTGTCCAGTCGCTTGATCCAGGGGGCATAGTCATGCTTCGTCACGAGACGGTACCCGCCCGCAACAACAGTCAATCGCACCCCACGCCCTTCTTTCTCGAGCGCTTGACCGATATTTCGCAATGCCTCTTCCACTTCAACCTTCGGCACGTTCCCCATTACAGCCACAACGCGCGCCAAGGACAGCGGCTCTGAAGAAACGAAGAGCAGTGCTTCCAGAATCGCCTGCAGCTCGCCCATTCCGCGCACCGGATTATCATCGAAGCCTTGATCACGAGACGATCCATTCACTTCTTCAATATTCATCACGTCGGCTTCCGGCACATGATGAACCACGTCCATCGTCAGTGGAGTCATACTCCCCTCCATTCTACATCGACATCATCAAACTCCGCCGGATCGGGCACCAAAGAGAACATCCGCGAGACTAAAATCGGTCCGAATGTTTCTGCCTGAAATACCCGAGTAACCCGCAGTTTCATCAATTCAAGTAACGCCAAGAACGTCACGACGATCACCATTCGGTGGCTTGATCCCTCGAACAGCGCAGCAAACGAGACCGAGTCTTTGCCTGCGAGCGTTTCCAGAATAAGGTTCATCCGTTCGCGAACCGTGAGATTGTCGGGAACAATCTCGATGAGCCGGCTGCTCGGATTCCGCTCCAGGATTTCCTTGAGCGCATCGACCAGATCAAACAGCGAGACATTTTCTAACG
>NZ_JBLYIG010000700.1:0-3032 GCF_049222245.1 Nitrospira sp. BLG_2
CGCGGTTCGGTGGCTGGAAGCGTAAAGGGAAACGGATGAAAATGCTTCGCACGACAAAGACCGTCCCCGAAAGAGTAGAGGGGCATCAGCAGGCTGACTGCTTCTTCTAGGGAAAAAAGGGACTCTTGCAGTCGCAACCACTGAGCCAATGGAAGTTGTTCATTGGCGAGTCGCTTCACCTCGGGAGACTCGAAATGTTGGTTATCAGTGCAGAAACACTCCGGATCAGTGTCGCGGAGAAAGGCCTGCATCAGAGGGTTCACGGCGAGGCCCGCGAATCGAATACTCAACTTGAAGCCCATGCCTGATGTCATCAAAGCAGAATAGGAATCTACCGCGAGATGACGGGTGACAAGTCTTCCAGTGTTGGCTTCAGAATTACTCCCCAGACATTTGGCAATATAGCCGATTTCATGGGACTTCAGTTCGTAACGTGACACCTCCACGCACACCGCCGCCGACTTGTCAGTTGCTAGGACTTCGGTGACATGCCGCCAGCGTGCTTGAGCGCCCTTGATCACAATCCGCCGCGGGAACGCGACTCGAAATGCGCGGTCTGAATTAATGGGGGCGAGCATCGGCAATATCGACGGTTCCTCCACTCGAAGATTACTGCCGCCGGCTCCCCGTCCAGCATACAGGGCGATGTTCCCAACTGGGGTAAAGTGAATTTCGCGTACTAGTGCTGGTTTCGAGAATGTCCCGGAAGGAACCAAGGTTTCGCCGGTCCGGGCGAATCGCCAGTAACGGAACTGCTTGGAATGGAGAAAATGGAAATTCTCCAAAACTCCACAGAGTGCATAATGCAGACAGACGTGCCCTCTATCGTTTCGGGCAATCGTCATCCGCAGGTGCTCATCATGGTGATGCAACAACTGACTAACGTTTGCCCGAAACTCAAGCTCCAACTCGTTGCGCTCTTCCTCGCGATCGCGGGAGTCCTTATTGGCGCACAGCGGAGCCTCTGTCTGTTCTAGAATAAGCACTTCCTGCCCTGAGAGCGAATGGGGCATGCTAATCACTCGTTGACGCAGTGCCTGAGCTTTCCTAGACAGATCCACCCGGCGATCCGCCCGGACCCGATTCTCCCGGTGACGTGCCCGGACCCGACCCACCCGGTGATGCACCCGGACCCGATCCACCCGGCGATGTGCCAAGACCCGATCCACCCGGTGACAAACCTACGCCTGACCCACCAGGTGAGCCCGCTGGCTCCGCCCCACCCGCAGCCACAGTGCCGGGGGGAAACACCCCGTGTTTCTCGAGGTTTTCGGCTGTGTGCGTCGCCATGCGATGATTGTCGACAAGAACGGTGGGCACTTCCTCCTTACCGCCAGCCCGCTCCAGTGTCGCGCCTCGGACGGTATTTGCATGCTCGTCCTCGATAATCAAAGACCTATCAGGTTGATGGCTCGCCTGCATGGCAGTATTGACGTATGCTGGTATCGCATCAGGATGAGCAGGATCAGTATAAAATCCCCGCGGCCGCGTTGCGAGCTTGCTACCATCCTCCATTATGATCTGCTCTTGCCAACCATGGGCTTTGCCTTGGCTGTCAGTCAAGGCTTCCAAAAGAGGCGCTTCCGGTGCTTCACCAGCCTTTCCTGGGGAGGCTGCCGTTCGCCATTCTTTGTTGAATCTTCGCCGGTCATTGGCATCGTTCGGTGGTCTAGACATAGTTGATTGCCTTTGTTTATGTTTTGCCGCCCAGAGAGAATTCTGCATTGCGAAACCCGAACTAGCTCCTAACGTGTTTTCGCACTCGAATTCAGAATAACTGGCAGCAACTCCGCCTCTCGCTCAAGCATTTCCTCTCGACTCCCTGATCCTGCGAACAGCCAGCATTCATGCTCACACCGCCAGCGGGTGGTGAAAGCTCTCAGCCCTATCACCCGCATAATAATATACAAGGCCAGCATCCATTTCGATTTGGGAATTATCCACCCCATTCGCGTGGTTCCTTGGCCCGATCTCGGCGTTACAACATAAATCAAGCCTTCCTGAGTTACCAGAGCTTTCATAATGCATCTCCAGTGGCCCGCGTTTGGCGCCCGGTTTGGTCACTCATAAAGTATTCGGCTTTTACCAATCTATGGGATGCGGGCATCCCAAGCAGCTTTTCAAGCTCTTTGGTCGCTTTCAAACATGATTTTCCTTTAAATCCGAATGCTTCAACCGCTACCGATCCGTTCGGTTCGCTTTTCGCTACAATGCGCTTTGTCGTTTCGGCTTCGGATGTGGCGCGTCGCGTATCGACGGCTTCAAGTTGGACAACGCCCGTCGACGTCACCGTTTTTCGGATTGACCATGCTGAACCGATCGTCTTCTTCATGGATTCCGCAGTATAAGCCTCAGCCAGGCGACTCAGACTCTTCGCGCCGACGTTGCCGAACGCCTTCAAGAGGTTCTCTCCAGTTCCCCAGAAATCGCAAAGCAATTCCCATTGACCGGGATGGCGCTTGCTCCGAACGACGCCTATATCGTACTGTGACGAGGGATGGGAGATGGCGAACTGGCACTTTCCCAAGTCGTTAGCTGAGAACCCCTCTGGCAACGGATAATCGCCAACGTGCTGGCCGTACCAGCGATAGGTTGATGACTGCACCATGGAACCGCCCAATGATTGCACCGCCTTTTTCAGCAGTTCGAGATCGACGATCGTGAACTGAGCTTTGATAACGTGGCTCATTTCGGAGTCTCCTCTTCAATCGAATCAGGAAGGTCTTGAGGTAGAATCTGCTTAAGTGCGTCAGCGGTAAACTGGGATTTCGGGACCAAACGATTTCCCTGGCGGAGAATAGCCTTCTCGAACATAGTCCGAATAAATCTCCCGTTCCCAAACTTGCGACCATCTCTTCCGATAGCGGCATCAATGAGCTGTGTCAGTCTTTCATCACAATCATCAGCGACGACATATTCCGAATCCGCAGCCAACTTCTTAAAAATCCTTATGAGGTCTTCATTCGAGTACCGGAAGAACCTGATTCGATTCGGAACGCGCGAATCTAATCCTGGATTCGCGTTACGCAGAA
>NZ_JBLYIG010000701.1:0-4103 GCF_049222245.1 Nitrospira sp. BLG_2
CGTATCGAAATGCGTCAAGTCGGAGTACGTGAGGAAGCCCGACGGCTTGGTGGCATGGATACCTGCGGCCTCGTCCTGTGCTGCGCGAGTTTTCTGACCGATGTGAAGCCTATTTCAGCAAAACAAGCGAAAAAGCTCGAACTGCCGATCGACGACCCTCGCTTGCTGGGCGTATGCGGTCGACTGAAGTGCTGTTTACTGTTTGAAATGATGGACTCTCAAGGGAGGATCACGCCGCAAACTCAACAGCTCATTACACCGACCCGACCCAACACTCCACCCTCATCAACCCGCCTAGCCTAATTTCGCCTTCGGAGCCAAAGAACCCATACTAAAACCACAAGTCCCATGTTTCAATGCTTGAGGGTAGCGTCGGCGGTGAGTCTTTATACAATCAGGCCTCAGTGGATGGGGACGGTGGTTGGTCTTGCAGCAGCGATCGGACAGTTTCTCCCACCAACGCTCGTTCCACCGCCTTATCCCGACGGCGCAAGAGGCCAGCAACCGGATCACTGGTATCGAGGTGAGGCAGTATCCACGGTGGGCTTCCATTGCGTACCGAATCCAGAACCTCTTTCACGAGGATCAAGTCCGGCGACTTGATAAGGCTCACCCCTTCCGGTTCCTGAAGGCGACCCACAAACCCGTTATCTACGAGACGTTCTACTTCCTCCTCCACTAGAGACAAGGGCATGGTCAGTTCGCTCGACAGTTCCGGAAGCCTCAACGGACGATCACCTTTGAGGTAGTGATGCCCCAAGACTCGCAATACTTTAAGTGCCAGTTGTTCACGAAAGACGTGCGTGCCCTGCTCCCACAACAGACGGGACAAATAGGCCATGGGATATTGGTGGAAAAAGGAGAACTGCGCCCCTATCAGCACGATCATCCATCCGGCGTAAAGCCACAGCAGGAACAGCATGAGCACGGCGAAACCCGAATAGATGGCGCTGTAATTGGCGGAGGCGGCCACGAATCTGGCAAATGCTTCACCGGCAATCATCCAAAGGATGGCCGCCGAGATTCCGCCTACGATTGCCGAACGCATGTGGACATGGGTATTGGGAATCATTTTGTAGAAGAAGGTGAACACGGCACAGAGCATCAAGAAGGGAACTACTTCACCGCTCCACACCAGCAGCGTTCCAAACGGTTCCATCCTAACAAGATGCTGGACAAGGGTGTGGCTTTGGAGTGAAGCGAGCAAGCCGAACGCGCTTACCACGAGAACCGGTCCCACGAGGACCGCGCTCAAATAGTCGGTAAACTTCCGTTCCCAGGTACGTCCCTGCTTCACCTGCCAGATGGCATTCAGGGCTTGTTCGATCTTGTCGATCAGCGAATAGGTCGTATAGAACAGGCCGGCTATCCCGAACACTCCCAGCACGCCCATTTTGATATTGTCCACGAAACCGATGATGGTCGCGGTCATCTCCCGACTCTTAGGACCGAGCGGCTCCAACGTCTGGGCCAAGAAGGGTTCGATCACATGATGGACACCGAAGCCCTTCAACACTGAGAACATCACGGCGAGAAACGGCACCAACGAAAGCAACGTCGTATAGACAAGCCCGGCGGCCCGCGCATCGAGCAGCCGATGGCGAAACTCCATGCCGACGGCAGTAGCGAGTCGAAGCGCTTGAGTGCCCAACCGTTGAAGTCCTGACATGGTAGTCAGATCTCTGGTCCAAAGGTCCTGCTTCGTAAACTGGGAGAAGCGAGTTGAGCTGCTCATACGTATTATTGCTCCGAGCAGTTCGCTTTTTTGCTATGACAGTTGCAGTGCCGAAACTGATACTGAGATCTTCAGGATACCATTCCTCAGATGCATTTCCCAAGAGGCGGGCCTACCGTACCACTAATTTACACATTCGTTAGTGGCAGCACTATCGCTGCCCGAAGCCTTATTAGGTGGGACCTCTCCTACAGAGCGAAGACCATCCTCCGTTCGTACATCCATTCATCGCTTCTTATTGGACTTGGCGCATCCTATCGTTAGGGTCAACACCAAAGCTTTGTTGAAAGTAAAGCGTAAAACATGAAATGGCTGCTGATCGGCGTGAAACACGGCGTTTGGCGCAATATCGCAATACCCACACGGTGCCGCACGGCGGCACTACAGATCACTATGGCGTGCATGCTACAAGTCGAAGAAGGGTGTTCATAGGGATCTGAACACGACAAGATCGCGACTCTGTTTGCAGTCTGGTTACCCATGCTATGCTGGCCAGTACACTCCGTAGTTAGACGGCTGGTGACGAAGTTCGCGAACATTTCGAAACTTGGTGGAGACAGGGACTTGTTTATCATTTTTGACGAAAGACAATCAGACTCCCCGTTCGTTGAACGGGTTTGGCGTTGCCACAGTGAGCGTGCTGGAACTTTTCACTCGATCGCAGCGATTCATTGGGAAATGGTCGTCACACGGCATGAGGGTAAGACCTCAATCACAGTGCGGGGGCCTGAAACGAAAGCGACAATAGCGGAATGTCCTGCGCATGGCGAGTGGTTTGCCATCCGCTTCAAGGCTGGCACATTCATGCCCCTGTTTCGTCCCGGTAGTCTCCGGGATCGAAACGACATAACTTTGCCTAACGCAACAAGCCGATCTTTTTGGCTCAATGGTTCGGCCTTGGAGTACCCGAATTTTGAGAATGCTGAAACCTTCGTGAAACGGCTCGTGCATGACGGGTTGATTGTCAAGGATCCCTTGGTACATGCCGTTCTCCTCGGTCAACCGCAGGACCTGACGTCACGAACTGAACAGCGGCGCTTCCTTGAAGTGACGGGACTGACGCGCGGCACTATTCATCAAATCAAACGTGCCCGGCATGCGACGAATCTTTTAAAGCAAGGTCTCTCAATTCTCGATGCAACTTATCAAGCGGGCTACTACGATCAAGCACATTTCACCAGGTCGATGAAACGTTGGATCGGGCAAACTCCGGCACAAATTATCCGTGCGGAACAGCAGTTGTCGTTTTTATACAATACGAAATCCACATAGTCCGTTATGGTGTGATCATGTTCCCCATAACGAGACAATCATGACAACATATCTTCAGCACGCATACCGTACAATCTGGAGGCTATGGGCGGGACGAATCATCACCAGTTTGGTAGTGATTTTTCTTGTCTTTGACGGAGTGACTAAAATCATCCAGGTTGCGCCTGTCGTGGAGGCCTCCACGAAGTTGGGACTGGCTCCGGATCTGCTTCTCGGCATCGGCATCGTGCTGCTTGCCTGCACCGCGATTTACGCCGTCCCAAAGACGGCCATTCTCGGGGCGATCTTGTTGACCGGCTATCTGGGCGGTGCAACAGCAACTCACGTCCGCGCTGGAAGCGAGGCGTCCCCTGTCGTCTTTTCGATCGTCTTCAGCATAGTGGTTTGGGTTGCACTGGTCCTTCGCGAACCCCGACTGTTCTGGTTGATTATCCAACGGCAGTATTGAGTAAGCACGACAGACTTGACAAACCTTTCATGGAGAAATGCCATGTCATTCCAAGCCTACCTGGCGAACATCCAAGCAAAAACAGGGAAAAGCCCCGCTGACTTCCGTGCGCTCGCCAAGAAAAAGGGATTCACGCGCCAGGGACAACTGGCAACAGACGTCAAGGCTGGGGCGATTGTAAGATGGCTCAAAGATGACTTTCACTTGGGCCATGGTCATGCGATGGCCATTGTTGCCCTATTGAAAGGGACAAAGTGCGACGATAGCGCTTGATGAGTCGCTCGTCTGTATTTCGTATTGGCTATCTGGGGCGCTGCCTAGACTCATCAACAGCAACATCGTCTATGCATCATTTGATGCCTCAGATATAGTGTGATACGGTCCGTCCTCTCATGCCGGACTCGGTTTCCCCCTTCACGCTCGTCGATGTTCCTGGCTCGGTGCCTCTGCTTGGCCATCTGCCTAGGTTCAAAAAGCGCCCGTTAGAGACTATGGCCGGGTGGTGGCGCCAGTACGGCGATGCGCTGCGCTTTCGGCTCGGTCCGAAGACTCTTCATCTCTTCAGTCATCCCGATCTGGCCGAAGCGCCCAGGCGTAGGGATTTGGCCTTGATGTTGAAGGCGCTGCCACCGGTGATCGGAGTCGTTT
>NZ_JBLYIG010000702.1:0-7015 GCF_049222245.1 Nitrospira sp. BLG_2
CGTACCGCGAGAGGATCATGGATCAGTTGAAACGATGCCACGGTGGAACCGAGGAGCACTTCCGGACGATGTATGCGGCTTCGATGGTCCGGGATGAGGGCATGGCCAGAACCCTGGCCGTCAGGCAAGAAGAGTTTCGTCGCGAGAATGACGGCCCTCGTCGTATGATCGTAAGTTACACGGGAGGAGGGCATGTTCAATATAATCTTCCCGTGCCGAAGCGGGTTGCCAGGCGCCTGGGAGGAGACATCAAACAGGTCACGATTTACATGACGTCGTTTGAGCCCGGTAAAACAGCCGATATCCAGGCTCTCATGCAGGACCCCATCGCCGACTATATCTGGCTTACCCCCGTGGGCAAATCCAAACCGGCCCAACCTTGCCGCTAGAACAATTCCAAAGCCTTCCCTCTCAATCAGTGTGGGACAAGGACGGCACAAAATCCTCCAGTGCTTGACAGGATTTCACTCGCTCGTCACACTGAGGCCATCATGCATGCCTGTGCGTGATGGTTGCGCAAGAGCCCGATTCGTATAAATGCGAAACAAAATTCCTTGCAGTGCCGAACGGCTGGGATTATTGACGTCGCAAATGATCCAGGCCGTGTCGGATGCCTCGGCCTTTCAGATTGCCCATCAATACTTGACCGCCAATCGTGTCCGGATCGCCGAGGCGGATGACGCCCAGATCGCCTCCACCGTCATCGGCAATTCCGGCCTGTACGAGCAAGACATCCGACTGAAGGACGGCCACCTCGTCTCAAAATGCTCCTGCACGCTTTCCGAAGAGCCCATGTGCCGCCATTGCATCGCGGTGCTGCTGGAATATCAGCGATGGGCCCAGCCTCGGCAATCGCGGAAACCAAGCCTTGCGAAAGAATCGATACCGGCAACGGCGGTCGGTTCTTCGGATAATGGAAAAAAGACCGTCTTGCCCTCGTTCACGTCCGACGTCACACTGAGTGAGGTCATGGTCTTTTTGGAATGGCTGCAACCTGCGACGAAAGCGCTTGAAAAACAAGCGCCGCTCCCCGCTCCCCCCTCCCTCAGTCCTGGAGCGGTCTCGACATGGATTCAAGCGATTGGGAATCTCGAGGATCGACGCAGGGAAAGCGAAGAGGTCATGACGAGTCTCGAGGCGCAACTGAAAGACCGTGAGTCGGACGTCGGACACCTCACCCAACAACTCCAGGCCTCTCTGCGAGAGAACAATGCCGCGCAGGCCGCAACCCAGAAGCTTCAACGAGAAGTGGTCTCCTACAAGGAAGTGCTGAGCAGAGTCAGCGAGTTGACCGCCGAAGTCGTACGGCATGCCGGACAGATGCGGGCCGTTACGGGCGATATGCTCCAGAAGGGTTCTCAACTCGATAAGCTTGTCAGCTCGTTTAAAGATGTGGCTGAGGCACTCCAGTCAGCCGTCGCCCCGCCTCCTCACGAATAGCGATCGCCGTTCCTACGCCGATTCTTCCACGCATGATTCCCCCTTGCACCTTCCAGACGATGTCCAGTACAATACGCCCCACTTTTCGTGTGCGGATTTGGAAGGGGGAGAGATGAAACGGCTACTTTCACGAACAGGTCTATTATCGGGGATGTTGCTGGTCCAAGCTTTACCGGCGTTGGCAAACGCCCCAGAGGGGGGAGGCCCTCCGGATTACAGCGGAATCACCGCCTTATACTATTTTTTGATCGGCGTGGTCCTCGTCTACGGCGTCTACGACACGTTCTTCAAGAAGTCGTAAGGAATAACGCTTCCTCAACCCGCTTCATATCGCCTTGTCTTGTGGTACGCGGGCTCTGATCGAAAAGTCTCTCATGAACTCTGCTTGCGAGAAGTCGAAGAGTTGTGGGGGCGCTCGTTCAGCAGTGGCCTGAGAACTTTTAGCATTTGCTCCACGATAATCTCGTAGCCTTCCCGGGTCGGGTGAATACCGTCAACCTGATTCAACGAGGATGAACCGCCTACCCCTTCGAGGAAGAAAGGGATAAAGGCAAGCTGGTACTCTTTGGCCAGCGTCCGGTACATGTCTTCGAAGCTTGCCGTGTAGTCCTGTCCGTAATTCGGCGGCAGCCTCATCCCCGCCAAGACAATCGTCGTACCGGCCTCCTGTAATTGTCGAATAATTTGGCGAAGATTGCTTGTTGTTTGATCGACCGGGAGCCCTCGGAGTCCATCATTCGCGCCCAATTCGAGAATCACCACCTCCGGCTTGTTGTTCAGAATCCAGGGGACACGTCGAAGTCCGCCGGCCGTCGTGTCGCCGCTCACACCGGCGTTGATCACCCGATAGTGATAGCCGAGACTATCGAGCCGGCGTTGAAGTGGAGCCGGGTAGGATTCGTCGGCCTGCACCCCGAGTCCGGCGGTGAGACTGTCACCGAAGGCCACGATGCGGGGTCTCGTGTCCGAGGCTGAAAAGGAGACCGCCACCGACACGAGCGGCCACAGAAGCATCAAGAAGGCCGGCAGGAGTATGTCATGAAATCGTTTCACGATAGTGAAGCAATACTCGATCACTGATCTGTACAGTATAATAACATTCCTGGTCCTCTCATCTGGAAAGACACACGAGGTTGTTGATGATCACCGTGAGAGATGTTTCGATGGTCTTGGCCGCGGCCAGTCGTTCGGTCACCATTCTCGACGACATCACCTTTAGCATCCCGGCGAAACAGACCGTGGCCATCGTGGGCCCATCAGGCAGTGGAAAGTCGACGTTGCTTGGTCTCATGGCCGGTCTCGATCGGCCGACCACCGGGTCGATTCAGCTGGATGGAACAGACATTACGGCCATGGGCGAGAGTCAGATGGCCCGGTTCCGGCGCGAAAAGGTGGGCTATATCTTTCAATCGTTTCATCTCATCCCGACCCTTACGGCGATCGAGAACGTCGCCGTTCCACTTGAACTCAGCGGAGCGAGTCGCGCCGGTGATCGGGCGGCTGAATTGCTTGCCGCGGTCGGACTGTCAGACCGTATGGGACACTATCCGGTTCAGTTATCCGGGGGAGAGCAACAACGAGTCGCGGTGGCCCGCGCGTTTGCCTGTCGGCCGCCTATCTTATTGGCGGATGAACCGACGGGGAACCTCGACAGTTCCACGGGTGCCCACGTCATCGAATTGCTGTTCTCGCTCCACCGTGATTACGGCACCACTCTCGTGCTCGTGACACACGACGCAGCGCTTGCCTCATCGATGCAGCGCGTCCTATCGCTTCGCGACGGGCGCCTGGAGTCCGACAGCATGCCTGAATCTTCGAAGTCCCTCGACGGCGTCATGGCGGCTTCGCCTCGTGCGGAGCGGGCTCTCTCCGCCGATCCGTTATCCCGGGATTCCTTCCGCGTATTCGAGTCATGACTTCCTTCATGTTCAACATGGCATGGCGAGAGACCCGCGCGGCATGGCGACACTTTCTCTATTTCTTGGTCTGTATTGCGATCGGCGTGGGTGCTTTGACCGGGGTCTCACTGTTCGGAACGCAGGTGGAGCGAGCGGTGACCAAAGAAGCGCGCGGCCTTCTCGGAGGCGACCTTGAAATCCGGCTCTCTCGCCTGATGAGTCCCGCGGGACAGGAAGTTCTGGACTCGTTGAGCGATCGTGGGGTCGCTCTCGTGCATGTCAGCGAACTCGTCGCGATGGCCGCGAGAGCCGGATCACCCGCGAGCGGGCAGCCGACTCAAATCATCGAGCTCAAAGCCGTTGAATCTCAATATCCGCTGTATGGGACGCTCCGGGTGGAGCCACAAGGCGACTTAGCGCACCTTTTAGGCCGGCAAACCAGCCGGTGTCAGGACCATATTTGCTTTGGAGTGGTCGTGCAGGAGTCCCTCCTGATCCGGATGGGGGTCACGGTGGGAGATCAACTCAGGATCGGACAAGGGCAGTTCATTATTACCGGCGTGGTCAGGACGGAACCGGATCGCGTGGCAAACGCCTTCAGCCTTGGTCCTCGAGTCCTGATGTCGCGAGAAGGACTTCTCGCGGCTGAGCTTATCAAGGTAGGCAGCAGAATTCGCGAGCGATATCTCTTGAAAATCCCAAGCACGACGGCGCCTGAACCGTTGCTGTATGAGTTGAGGGAACGACTTGCGCCGGACTCCGCCCGCGTGTCGAGTTACCGAGACGCGCAACCACAATTGAAGCAGTCTTTGGAACAGCTGACCCGTTATTTGGGCTTGATCGGATTGACGGCGTTGTTTGTAGGAGGCCTGGGGGTTGCCACGTCGGTTCACGCCTTTGTG
The DNA here is from genome assembly GCF_049222245.1 of Nitrospira sp. BLG_2. NCBI lineage: Bacteria > Pseudomonadati > Nitrospirota > Nitrospiria > Nitrospirales > Nitrospiraceae > Nitrospira > Nitrospira sp. BLG_2. The sequence continues at coordinate 4,241 of NZ_JBLYIG010000702.1, forward strand.
CGGGAAAAGTTGAGCACGATCGCCATTCTAAAAACAGTCGGCGCAGAGTCTCCCACGATTATCGGGACCTATGGGTTGCAAGCCATGATCCTTGGATTGGTCGGAAGTCTGGTCGGTCTGATGCTCGGCGTGCTGCTCCACCAAGCGCTTCCATGGATGATTGCCGCCCTGATGGCATCGGATCTCCTTGACCAATTGGGATTCTCGAAGAATGGGATGGACCTGGCCCTCGCTCCTCTTGCGAAAGGGCTGGCATTAGGCATGCTGTCCACGCTGCTCTTCGCGCTGTGGCCCTTGTTGACCATCCGTGATATCAAACCGGCTCGGATCTTCCGCCGCGAGATTGCTCCACTAAGTCAGACGGCAAATCATCCAAAGACACCCTGGTGGGCGGCTTGGCGCGGGCTGGACAGGGTAAAGGTCATGGTATCGGTCGGGATCGGCTCGGGATTGGCGCTTTTGTCAATGTGGCAGGCCGGGTCTTGGAAAGTCGGATTGCTCTTCGTCCTGGCATTCGCGGTTGCAGTGCTGGTGCTGGGGACATCGGCTCGCGGGGCGCTCATGGCGCTGAAGAAATGGCCTCGCCCCGGGCCTCTCATTTTTCGTCAAGCGTTGGGCAATGTCGTACGCCCGGGTAGCCAGGCGGTGAGCATTACGATCGCGATCGGCATCGCCGTCATGGTCGTGACGACCGTGTCGCTCGTGGAGAGTTCTCTTCTTGCGCAAGTGGGCGACAAACGGCCGACCGGCGCCCCGACGTTTTTCTTCATCGATATTCAACCGGATCAGGCAGAGGGGATGGCCGCTCTCCTTCGCCGACGGTCCAGTGATCCAAACCCTCAGTTGACGCCGCTGGTGCGATCCCGGCTATCGGCCGTCAAGGACGAGCCCGTGAAAGTTGAAGCGACGTCCGAGGAAGAAGAGCAGAGAGAGAAGACCGCCCGGAAGGAAGAACGGCGAAAGAAGTGGTACCTGACTCGCGAATATGCCCTGACGTTCCTCCAAGACCTGCCTAAAGACAATACGATCGTTCACGGCGAGTGGTGGAAACCCGGGCAAGTCTTTCCGAAACCGCTGATCTCGATCGAGGAGGATGCGGCGACGCAACTTGGTCTCACCGTCGGGGACACCCTCGAGCTCGACATCCAAGGTGTACCTGTCACCGGAGAGATCAGCAGCATCCGACAAGTGGAGTGGGGAAACTTTTCCACGAATTTCTACCTGATCTTTTCGCCCGGCGCCCTCGATGGCGCCCCCCATACCTATGTGGCCACTGTCCGCGTCGCTCCTTCGGAAGAGGTGGCGTTACAGCAGGCCGTCGTCACATCTTTCCCCAATGTGACGGCCATCAACATGGGCGATGTGCTCGACGGTTTTGCCCGGGTCCTCGATAGGCTGTCTCTTGCCATCCGTGCCGTGGCGCTGTTCTGTGTCTTGTCGGGATGTTTCGTGATGGCTGCGGCCCTGGCGGCGACACGCTATCGTCGATTATACGAATCGGTCATTCTGAAAGCCCTGGGAGCGACGCGCAGCGTGATCGTGCGTTCGTTTGCGGCGGAATACGCGCTCCTGGGCGCGCTGGGCGGTCTTTTGGGATGCGCATTGGCCAGCGCGCTGTCCTGGGCGGTCCTCGAGACAGTGTTCGACCTCTCCTGGAGCCTTCAACCGGCCGTGCTGGCCGCGGGGTTTACAATGACGATCACGCTTACCATGCTGGTCGGGTTTCTCAGCACCTATCGGATACTCGGCCAGCCGCCGCTGGCGGTGCTTCGCCACGAATAGCACTGAATCCTCCCAGGAATTTGGATAGTGGCCCCTACCGGCTTGATGGCAAGAGTTCGGGTATCCACACATCGATCAGCTGGCGAATACGCCGTTCATCGCTTCGATGAATTCGAGTGAAGCGTAATCCGATCGCGCCGTTGACCGACGACCTCACCACGGCCTCTTCGATCGTAATCGGTAATGATCCGTTGGAATGCTGGAATTCCAGTTCCAGCCGCGAGCTGATCGCCACCGGAGTCCTGGAACGAATCCGGCATCCACGTATCGATAGATTCTCGATGACGCCTTCTTGTCCCGTCTCATCCGGATACTTGGACCGGCGCTGCCTAAACCACACCGGAAAGGAAACATCGATGCGCTCGAAGCTACGGCGTGGATTGGGCGTGCGATGCCCGAGGAATGTTCGGAAGCGATCGGCGCAGAGCTGGCACCGAAACGGATAAATCGTCAAGCCGCTCAGGAGAACATCTGAAATGGATTTTCTGGCCGCGAGCCGGACTTTGCTCCCCCCGCAGGCCGGGCAGCGGAGATCGGACATTGGACTTTCCAAATAAAGTGTTCATTGATTGTATCGGTGGCGAGGGCCAGCTACAACCACATGCACATACGTATGCCGTACTACGTACGTACTGAGCGGCGGTTCTTGGTCTCTTCTTTCCGATTCGTGAGAGGGATGGTCCACACCGGAACCTGTCAGGTACATCAACACACAGTCATCCCACCACCGCGATGGCCGCACAGGTCATGAACGGTCAGCTGAGTAATCTCTGATAGTGCAGGAATCGAGCAAGAGCTGACGTTTCAGGACTCAAGCGAGTGGACGAGTGCGGCACGAATCCCTCGTCCTTCCCGTTCGCGGAACGAGACGGCCACACGGAGTTGTTCCAGGTACTGCTCCAGCGTCTTCCCGCCCAGATCGATCTTGCGGGACGCGAAAAAGTCGCGCACGTCCTGTTCGAGCTCCGGAGTGGCAAGACCGACGATGCCTCC
>NZ_JBLYIG010000703.1:0-3786 GCF_049222245.1 Nitrospira sp. BLG_2
ATCATTCAGAAACAGATACGCGTACTCACGAATGATCTCCATGAGCTTCCTGCCGATCTCGTGGGCGACAGTGCGTTCATGGATGTGGTTTTGTACAGAGTGCCCGAACAGCATCGCTCCAAATTGCAGGCCGGAACATCCTTTGCCGCGACCGAGGCATCACCCGGGATGGACGTCTTCACCGTCGGCTATCCGCTTGGTTGGGGGCCGACCATGGCCTTCGGGAAAATCGGAAATACCAATACATTCCTGCAAACCGTCGATACCCGTCTCATCCAGGCCGACCTTTCGACCTGCAGTGGAAATTCGGGAGGCGCGCTGTTCAACGCGCAAGGAGAAATTGTCGGTATCGTGCATGCCGTGATCCAAACCGATAAAGAGGAGACTCAGGCTCACTGCAGTCGCATGACCTTTGTCATTCCGGGAACCCTCGCGGAGCGCATCATCAACGCGTCGCTTTCAGGGAAACCGCTGGCCTTCTCTAGGCTCGGGGTCCATATGACCTCGATAAAAGACGGCACGAGGTTGCGCGTTGCCGTGAAAGAAGTCACGGAGCCGGCGAAAGCGGCAGGCATCCAGAAGCACGACATTTTGCTGGCCATCGAAGGGACGGAGATTCTTGATGGAGCTCAACTGAAGAATTTTCTCATCGAGCGAACAAGCCCGGGTCAAGAAGTGTCGGTCAAGGTACGCCGAGTTGATGTTGATTTGACGTTCCATGTCGTACTGAGCGGCGGGTAAGCGACCGGCCCACCAGGTTATGAGATGATTATCGACAGGCGATGACAAGTCGACAAAGAAGGTATATCTCACCTCATTGTGCATGTGTCGTCACATGCCGTGAATCACCCGTAGGTCTCTAGCGGCCACGGTTGCGTCCAACTAGGTGGATCCCTAGTTGATTAGTTCTCCGCAACCCGGCTACAAGGATTCTTCTGTTGTCAACATTCCGACATCGTGTCAGCGCGCCACATGAAGATGGTAAGAACCGCCGAACATGCCCGAAAGACTCCATGGTGAAGCATGTCTCGTTCACCATCCGTGCCTGCCGTTCGGAAGACCGGCAAACCGGTCTTGCCGAACAAGAGCTGATGTCCTAACGCAACACATGAACGACATCGTCATTCCACAAGAAGTCGCCCGGTTCATCCTCGATCGTATCGACTCCATCGCTCAGTTGGAAGCGGTGCTGTTGCTGCGGCAGAGCCCGGATACGTGGTGGGAATACAAGCAGGTGGCGGACCGATTGTATATCTCTGAAGAACAGTGTGCTCCAGTGCTGGACGGGCTATGCCGTCAAGGTTTGCTGGCGTGCATGAGAGAGCAGCCGAAGCCGGTCTACCGGTACAGGCCGGACAGTGGAGAGCTTCGTGAAATGGTGGATCGGCTTGCCTACTACTACTCGAAACACCTGGTGCCGGTGTCGAATCTTGTGCACGCCAAGGCACAGATGCGGATGGAGCAGTTTGCCGACGCATTCAGGTTCCTTTCCAAAGAGAAATGATGGCCTCGTTCATTTACACTCTTTGCGCCTTGACCGCCGGCCTCTGCGCGTGGTTGCTGCTGCGCGCTTACCATGACACCCGGTATCGGCTGTTGTTTTGGAGCAGTCTCTTCTTCATCATCATCGCCGTCAATAACCTCTTCCTGATGGTCGATAGGCTGGTTTTCCCCATGGATTTAAGCGTCATCCGCTATGCCATCTCGCTGGTAGCGCATGGCCTGCTATTGTTCGGCTTGATTTCCGAATCAAAGTGAGGCGACCGGTCCATGCTTGAATCAATGGAGCTGAAAGAGTTCTTGCTCGGAGCTCTCGTGATGAGCGATGTGGCCTTGGCCCTGTTCTTTCTGCACTATTGGAGGGTGACGAGGGATCGGTTTTTTCTCTTTTTCACCTGGTCCTTTGTGCTGGGAAGCGTGAGCCGACTGGTGATGGCCGTACACCTCGGGAACGACGAATTCGAACCGCTTGTGTATCTCATACGATTTCTCTCCTATGCGACCATCGTGGTCGCGATTATCGATAAGAACCGAGCCTCGATTGCCAAGCTCCTGTTCCAGCGGACATGACAATGTGTCGAGAATGGGGCGGTGAGGGCGAAAAAAAGAGTGGGGCGCTAGTTCTACGGGCCAGGGAAGACCAATGGGCGCCGTCATCGCGCGGCGCAGCGTCGCAGGCGATCCATGATCGCGAGTCCTAGTCCCTCTTCTTTGCAAGGCTCGGCGTAAATGCGATCCAGGCCCAGGGAATCGAGTCGCCGGAGGGCCGCAAAGAGATGGCGCGCAGCGTCCCTCGGATCGCCGGTAGGAGAGAGAACCTCAACGGCTGCAAAGCGGTCGTCGGTAGCTCTTGCTTGCGAGTGAATCAGGAGGCCCGCACGCTCGTCATCGTTCAGAATGGGCCTTGCTCCAACGGAGGCTAAGATCGTCAGTTGTGTCTCTGTTGCATAGTGACGTGATAATTGTCCGGGTGCGATCGGTTTTTCGTTTACTACAGGCGATGACCGGTGAATAAGGCCGATGACGGCGTTGAGTTGTTCGATGGTGATGCTGCCGGGGCGTAACAATTCGGGCTGCGGTCCAGCCAATGAAACAATCGTCGATTCGAGCCCAACCGGGCATGGTCCGCCGTCGAGTATGAGATCAATCTTGCTCTCAAGCCCGTCGGCAACATGCTGAGCGGTCGTCGGGCTGACATAGCCAAAGGGATTCGCGCTGGGGCCGGCGATCGGAGTGCCTGCTTCTCGAATAAACGCCTGCGCCACCGGATGGTTCGGCATTCTGACCGCTACCGTTGAAAGCCCGGCAGTGACAAGATCCGGGATTGCCGGCTGTTTTGGCAGCACCAACGTCAGCGGACCGGGCCAGAAGACATCCATGAGCCGCTGGCCCAGAACGGGCAGGGATTCAATCACACCATTCAACTGCTTTGGATCAGCGATGTGGACGATGAGCGGGTCGAACTGAGGGCGTTGCTTGGCTTCGAAGATCTTCGCTGCCGCATCAGCATTCATCGCATCGCAACCGAGTCCATACACCGTTTCGGTCGGAAATGCGACGAGCCCACCTCTCTTGATGATCAGTCCCGCTAGCCGGATGGACTCGGAATCCGCCGCCGAGAGGACGGCACATTTTGAATGATTGGTCGCGCCCCCCATAGCATGCCTCTGATTCACCTACTCCTTCACGGTCATGGTGATGGTGATCGGATCGAGCGGGTTGTCACGCTCGTCGCGAGGGACGCCGACAATCTTGTCGACAACCTCGATCCCACGAAAGACTTCACCAAACACCGTGTAGCGACGATCCAACCCGCCGTTCTCTCCGACGCAAATAAAAAATTGCGAGCCGTTGTCGTTGAAGTCGCGCGTGCTGTTGCTTTCGCGGGGCATTTTCGCCATGGATACCGCGCCGCGCTTGTGGGGACGGTCGTTCGGCTCGGGAGAAAGAAAGTATCCCGGTCCGCCCGTGCCATGGAGCGCGCGATCGGAAGTTTTGCTCAATGGATCGCCGCCCTGAATGATGAACCCGGGCACCACACGATGGAACGTGGTGCCGTCGTAGAACCCCATCTTCACGAGATTGATGAGATTTTCCACATGACGCGGTGCCGCGTCGGAGTAGAAGCGAATCATAATCTCACCGAATTTCGTGATGATCGTGGCGCGGGGATCTTTCTTTCGAAACGCGAGTGCCATCGCATCACTGTAGCAAGGCGATCTTTCGAGAGGCAAGTCTTACCGACAGTGCTGAGTTCCGCCTGTTGAGTCCTGAGAGAAACGGCTC
>NZ_JBLYIG010000704.1:0-3130 GCF_049222245.1 Nitrospira sp. BLG_2
CTACGGTCGATCAGGCATTGACCTTCGCCAAGGCACTGGCGCGCGGGACGAAGGATCGCTGGGACATCATTAAGACGGTCATAGAAGACAAGGTGCGGGAGGTCGTGTAACCCGCCCGCCGAAAGGAACCTGCCGTGCAAGAGAATGGAAGACGTTCGGAAGTGGTTGTCGTGACGGGAGCCTCGGCCGGCGTCGGACGCGCCATTGTGCGGGAGTTCGCGAAACATGGAGCGTCCATCGGTTTGCTCGCCAGGAGCCGTGATGGATTAGAGGGCGCCAGGCGGGAGGTCGAGGAGGCGGGCTGTCGCGCGATCGCCATCTCAACGGATATGTCGGATCCTCAACAGGTCGAGGAGGCAGCCGATACTGTCATGCGGGAATTGGGTCCGATCGACGTCTGGGTGAACGACGCGATGGTCTCGGTGATCTCGCCGGCCGTCGATATGACGCCCGAAGACTATCAGCGGGTCACCAATGTCTCATATCTTGGTTATGTCTATGGCACGCTCGCGGCAGTCCGGCGAATGAAAGAACGCAATAAAGGCAAGATTATCCAAGTCGGCTCCGCGCTCGCCTACCGCTCGATTCCCCTGCAATCAGCTTATTGCGGCGCCAAACATGCGATTCAGGGCTTTACCGATTCACTACGGTCCGAACTGATTCACGACGGCAGCAACATCGACATTACGACGCTGCAATTGCCGGCCGTGAACACCCCGCAATTTACCTGGATCAAATGTCGAATGCCTCATCTTCCGCAGCCGGTTCCGCCGATCTATCAGCCGGAGGTCATCGCCAGGGCTGCCTATTGGGCCGCCCATCATCGGCGGCGGGAGCTCTGGATCGGGTTTTCCGCGGTCAAGGCAATTATCGGCCAAAAACTCATGCCTGGATTTGCCGATCACTATCTGGCCTGGAGCGGATATCGCTCTCAACAGACCGATCAACCGTTGGATCCCAATCGTCCGAATAACTTGTATGAGCCGTTGCCGAGAGATTTCGGCGCACACGGAGAGTTCGACAGGAGGTCACGCCGGTTTAGCCTCCAGTCTTGGCTGAACATGCATAGAAATGTGTTGAGCCTGGCCGGCCTTGGCGCGGTTGCCGGGTATTTTTGGTATGTGAAGGCACAGTCCAAGAACGGCGAGACAACGGCTCGGATATCGTCTAGGCCATTGAGACAAACGCGTATGGAACAAAGCGGCTCATGAATGCATCTCGAAGATTACGCCCTCATCGGCGATACGCATACAGCGGCATTGATAGGCCGTAACGGCTCCATCGATTGGTTGTGCCTGCCGCGTTTCGATTCCAACGCCTGTTTCGCGGCCTTGCTCGGCAATGAACAGAACGGGCGCTGGATCATCGCTCCTGCCGATCAAGAGCATCGTGTCACACGACGGTACAGGTCGGATACCCTCATATTGGAGACGGACTTTACGACAAAGGATGGAACCGTGCGTGTCGTTGATTGTATGCCCCTTCAGCAAAACCATCCTACGATCGTGCGTCTTGTGATAGGTGTCCATGGTTCCGTTCGCGTACATATGCAGCTGATTCTTCGATTTGATTATGGTTCCGTCGTTCCATGGGTGACAAAGCATGCCGACGGTCTCCAGGCGATCGCCGGACCGGATAGTGTGTACGTAATCACTGGTGCGCCGACCTATCGTAAGCATACAACCAGGATGGCGGATTTTGATGTTGAGGTCGGGCAGCAAGTCTCTTTCGTGTTGCTATGGCACCCCTCCCATGAACCGGTGCCTTCCGCACCTGATGCCGCCCATGTGATTGAGGAAACTACGAAATGGTGGCGACAGTGGACCTCCCGATGTCACCCTGTGGGTGAGCACCGAGAAGCGGTCGTTCGATCGCTGATTACGCTCAAGGCCCTGACAAACGCTCCGACAGGCGGCATCGTGGCGGCGCCCACCACATCCCTCCCCGAACGGCTCGGAGGCGTCCGCAACTGGGACTATCGTTATTGCTGGATCCGCGACGCCACCTACACCCTCTATGCCTTGTTGACCGCCGGCTACAAAGAGGAGGCATCGAACTGGAGAGATTGGCTCATTCGAACGGTCGCCGGCGATCCGAGCCAACTGCAAATCATGTACGGAATTGCAGGCGAACGGCGGCTGACCGAGCTGGAGCTTCCTTGGCTGTCGGGCTACGAGAAATCAACACCGGTTCGGACGGGCAACGACGCTTGGCACCAACTTCAACTTGACGTCTTTGGAGAAGTCATGGATACCCTCCATCAGGCACGCCGGACCGGTATGGAAACCAATGAACGGGGGTGGGCCATCCAAACCACGATGATGGAATACCTCGAGTCGAAATGGAAGGAGCCCGACGAAGGTATTTGGGAAGTCCGTGGCCCGCGCCGACATTTCACTCATTCAAAGGTCATGGCCTGGGTTGCGATGGACCGCATGGTTCAGGATATCGAGATGTTTCGTCTTCCCGGCGATGCAGCCCGCTGGAAACGGGTTCGAGAGGAGATCCATCAAGACGTATGCGGCAAGGGATTCGATCCTTCGCGCAACACCTTTACGCAGTATTATGGATCGCGACAAGTCGATGCCGGCTTGCTGATGATCCCGTTGGTCGGTTTTCTTTCTCCTCATGATCCGCGCGTCCAAGGAACGGTGCAAACCATTGAGAAGGAATTGTTCCGCGATGGATTGGTCCAACGCTATTCCCACCAGGGCTCTCAGAGCGTGGATGGTTTGCCGGCAGGAGAAGGCACATTTCTCGCCTGCTCGTTTTGGTTGGTCAATACCTATGTTCTCCAGGATCGGCATACCGAAGCGGAAAAGCTGTTTCAGCGACTCCTGGCGCTTCGGAACGATCTCGGGCTTCTGTCCGAGGAATACGATACAGGGGCGAAACGGTTGGTGGGAAACTTTCCACAAGCTCTTTCCCATCTGTCGTTAGTCAATACGGCCTATACCCTTGCGAGTGCCTCCGGACCATCGCAACATCGCCAGAGGACAGGGCAGCCGGCATCGCTTGAATCGTGGAGCCGTATCGAGCGGTGAAATTTGGGGAATCCCGAAAGAACGGTCTGCTCACAGTAGGTTTTTGGTGAGGAATGCTTCACATGGCCTATTGCTGGGAATCATCA
>NZ_JBLYIG010000705.1:0-1622 GCF_049222245.1 Nitrospira sp. BLG_2
GTCGCCATGACGTCGTCGACCGCCGTGCCTTGCCCGATGAGCACGCGATGCAAACAACGATCATGCGGACTCCAGCGGACCGGATCGGAGCCGACACATACAATCACGCTTGGAACGTGAAGGGCCGCCGCCAAATGGGAGACGCCGGTGTCGTTGGCGATCAACAGAGCCGAACGGCTCAAGAGAACAGCGAGTGTGCCGAGATCCGTTTGTCCTACGAGGTCGGTGGCATGCTCACGCATGTGAGCCATGACGGCTTGGGCGAGCGAACGTTCCGCCTCCGTACCGGTGACCACCACTCGATATCCCATCTCAACCAGTCGGTCTCCCACGAGGCTGAACAAATGGGGAGCCCACCTGCGTGAAGAACCCCGCCCTCCGGGATGCAGACACACATAGGATCCTGATTGAAGCCCGTGGGAGGCCTGGAGGGCGCGAAAGGCGGCCGTATCATGCATGGTGAGAGGAAACTCCAAGTGATTGTCGTGCGCCGGAATGCCGAGGTGGCGGAGCAATGCCAAATGCCGGTCGACCTCGGGTAAATGGTCGGGATAAGGCATGAACCCGCGCTCGTTTGGACAATGGCTGCCTGCGTGAGCAAACCCGGCCGTCATTCTCGCGCCGAGGAGGGATAGGAGCTGGTTGGTGTATCGGCCGTTCCCTTGCATTTGAAGGGCAAGGTCGAAGCGGCGTCGCTGCATGGTGGCTAAAAAGTATGGAATCGCGGCGATCTCGACCGACCGCTCAGGAAGACCGGGATAGCCAGGAAATTCGATGAACTCATCGAGATACCGCGCAAAGCGGTTGACGAAGGTCTTGGACCAAGGAAGGCCGATGAGCGCAATATGAGCCTGCGGAAACGCGGCGCGTAATGATCGGAAGGCCGGCACGGCACACAGTAAATCTCCTAATTGCAGCGCCCGCAGCAGGACGATGGTATGCGGCGTTGTCTGAAGCGACGTTTCAGAGACCATGGCCTTTTCCGCCAACCAACGTGTGGAAGCGTAAGCGTAAATGTTCGATTCAGACCGAACAGCCCATTTGCATCGTTTTCGAAGGTACCGCATGGCGAACCATGACGAGTACTAGGTAAAGCCCCCCAGCTTCCCTCTGACTGGGGAAACTCCCAGATGGAAAAAATGTCCGCCCGGATTATGTAGCTCTCTGGCAAGAGACGGGTGTAGGACCGGAGTTGAGTTGAACCTAGAACCGTAAGGAGGCTCTCATGAAATCACTTTATAAAACCGTCGGGACGGTACTGTGCGGCGTGGCGTTGTCCATAGGGCCGTCCATTGTCGTGCAGGCAGAACATTCACCGAGCCCGTCAGATACTATGAAAACCGATTCCTTGACTGACGCTCACAAGTACAATTTTCAATCCGATGATGACACGCAACGAAACGATATGAAGGAGAGCGCCCTGCCAAGGGGTGCGAACAGCGCCAAGACCATCCACGGGGAACTGTTCCGCGTGGATGACGCCAATTATTTTGTGAAGGCCAAGGATGGGACCCAAGTTCGTTTGCACACCGATAAGACCACCAATATGATTGGAACGATCAAAAAGGGTGATCAGATAGAAGCGACGGTCAACGATCAGAATCATGCGCTGTCGATTCAAG
>NZ_JBLYIG010000706.1:0-4954 GCF_049222245.1 Nitrospira sp. BLG_2
CCGGTTGGATTGGCCCTCGTAGTGCGAAGATAGGGAATAAGGCGCTTATCGGTCAGCAATTGCGCCATCACCGCGTGAAGGCATTCCGCAGGCGACTCCTGAATAATGGAGGGCTCCGAGGGCTTTGAAGGGCAGGAGTAATCGCGCACATTTTTGTTGAACCAATAGCGAGTATATGAAACCACCGGAATCAAATAAATCGAGGCTCCTGCCTGAGTGACGGCTTTTCCGGAGGACGAGCGCAAGAACACTTGTCCGGCCGCACCTCCCCGGCCTTTTGCCCGGTAGGCCGACAGCTCTTTGTCGTTGAAGACCGGTGGGGCCGATGGGCTAGACAACACTGCTTGTGCTGCGACCACGTGGAAGCCGCCGATCAACAGTAGGCAAACGAACCAGCATACGAGTTGTCTGTCACGCCTCGTCATGTCGAGGAATCTGACGCCGACGCGGGCTCGTCGGACACGGTCGGAGACGGAACAGCCTTGTGTTTGAGGGCGCGACCTTTGTCGGGAGTCGGATCGGTGACCAAACCATACACTTCGCGACCTTCATGGCCGTGCGGCAAATACTCCGTAATCGGCATCCCGTCTTCGCGGACAAAAAGTAGACAATGACAGTATTTGTAGATCTGCATTTCGTCGCACGCGCAGATCCACCGTCTGAGCTTGGCTTCGGCTTCTTTATCTTTGTAAAAGTTGCACGGGCAGAGCGGTTTCCCAAGTTCGTCGACATGCGACGCGAGTCCCTTGACCACTGCCTCCGTGACGGCCGTATTGGGATGCATCGCGGTTCCGCTTTTCTCGGCAAAACCCTGTACGAACTTCCGAATCTTATCGAGGCTTTCCTGCGACGGTTCGGCCATGGACTTCCTCCTCCAGCGCTGACGACAGAATCGCTAGTTTACAAGGATAATTCGCTGCTTTACAATCCGTCCCTTCGGCTGATTTCATAAGTCATGACGGACATGTCGAGTCGACAAATCTTGCTACAGCGGCTGGTCTCCGTGTTGAGCCCGGAAGTCGCACGGACACTGATGGCTGGTTTGCCGCAGGCCACCGGCAAATCGGATGTCGAAGCACGGGTGCTGATCCTGCTGAATGAGCTCCAAGAGTTGTCCACAAAAGCCGCCGACTCAGCGGTGACGGCATTGCCTGAGCTTGGCCGGCGGGCAGGCCTCTCGCATATTCTGCTCTGGCTCGATCTCGGAGTGGCATTGGCTCAGTCCTCCGGCGCATCCGCGCTCAAATATTTCAAAGATAGTCCCTTGGTCCTGGGGCTGATCGAACCGATCGATGTCCGTACAGAAGTCTTAACGATCGGCCTGGAAATCGCCGAGCAAGATGCCAATGTTGCGCTCGAATACATCCGGCACGCCCCGCAGATTCTGTCCGTTGTTCCCGCTCCGCAATTGCGACCCTGGCTCGATATCGGCATGGAACTGACCGAGATCAATGTCGTGGTCGGGCTTGAGTTCATCCGGCAAATCCCCAGGCTGGCCCCCGTGCTCCCTTGGGAGGCGGTGCGCAACTGGGCCATGGTGGGCATGAAATTGATTATGCCGAATAGCCTCGGGAAGCCGGACTATGTGGCCACCATGGAGTTTCTCAGGACCAGCCCGTCGATCCTTGGAAATATCGAAAATCTTCCCGTTCGAGAACAGGTCGTATCTCTATGCCGCCTGTTGGCTGAACGTTCTCCCGAATCCAGCATAACATGGCTTGCGGAGTCATCCGACCTCTTGAGAGCGTTGCCGTCCATGGAATGGCGGATCCGGCTGTTGCAGTACGGCGCCTTGCTTGCAGAGAAGCACGCGGACGTGACACTCGAATACCTGCGTCGTGCCTCCGAGCTCGTCGGACTCATTGGCAATGGACCCGAAGCGCTCACGCGATTTGAAAATTGGTTCAAGGCCGGCATGGAAGTAGCGGACTACAGCCCGGACGGAGCGCGTGCGTATTTTTCAGTGGAGTCGCGAAAGGCACTGGCTTCGGTGGAACAAGCCTTGAGCGGCGTGCCGTTTCGACAGGTCGCGCGACGAGTGAAACTGTTCGTTCAGGGGCTCTGTGGAACCGACGTCGCCGTGATGGCGCTTCCCGATTCCGTGGCTTCCGTGGCTCGCGCGACAATCAGCGGCGATGGGAAAACCATTTCATTGCCGGCGCTGCTCCGTCGGTATCCAACGGCCGCGGAAAATGAGCGTCTCTATCTCGTGATGGCGGCGCATGAAGCCGGACGTTTGGAGTTCGGCACCTATCGCATCCGGCTTGGAGCCCTCAGCGATTTAGTTGAAACCGTACGCCGCCGGTATAGTCGATCCAATGAAGCCGGGCCAGGCACATTGGCGGCGTTCTTTCAGATGTATCCCGACCCCGCGCTGGTGCGGGACCTCTGGACCGTGCTGGAAGACGCACGCATCGAAGTTTTGTTGCAAACCGAGTATCCGGGACTCCGGGGCGACCTTGCGCGATTCGCCGCTGAATCCATCTCTCCGCGCGACCCGGCTCAGGGCGTGACGACCAAGGAATTGATTGTCGATAGCCTCCTGAGACTCTCCACCGGTGAACCAGAAGATTCGGCGGTGCCCAAGGGCGTCAGGGAGGAAGTCTCTATCCTCTGGAGCATGTGCCGTTCCATTCTCAAATCTTCAGCCACGGCAGAAGAAACGGTTCGTGTGGTCGATCAGATCTATGTTCGGTTGGAAGTACTGTTGATGGCTCGCGGTGAGATGATCTGCGCGGGGCCGCGCGAGGAGCCGAAAGATGCAGAAACTGGACAGACGAAACCGGAACAATCGGGTGACCAGTACCGCGCAGTGACGGAATTGGCCTATCGTGGATCGATGAATCCGGAGTTCATCACATGGAGTCAGGAACAATTCGATCGGCAACATGAGCTTGCGGCACAATCGGACGATCGAACGAGGGAGAATGTCCGGAGCGGAGAACAAGATCCCGGAAGCAGAGATCTGTTGAGCGAGGGACGTCCATTGGCGTCCATTGTGGAAGAGTGCCTCGCACTTGAAATGGAAACACAACCTGTTCGGGAACTCACGGCTCATGACCGGCACGCCTCCCTCTACGCTGAGTGGGACTACCGGATCGAGGATTATCGGATGAATTGGTGTCGCGTGATAGAACGAGCAGCGGACCTCGGGTCCGACGACTTCGTCACGGACACGCTGGCCTCTTACCGGAGTACCGTCAAGTCGCTGCGCCGGGTTTTTGAAGGCTTGCGTCCACCGGCCTTCCGCCGCGTGACGGGGCAACCCGAGGGGGAAGAAGTGGATCTGGATGCCGTTGTCAGACGAATAGTGGAACAGCGGGCGGGCATGGAAGGAGACGATCGGCTCTACATCCGGCGAGAAAAACGGGAACGTGACGTGGCGGTGGCCTTCCTCATCGATATCAGTGGATCCACGAGCAGAGATCTCGGAACAGGCCGGCGGGTGATCGATATTGAGAAGGAAGGTCTGGTACTGCTCTGTGAAGCACTGGATGCCGTCGGCGATCAGTATGGACTCTATGCCTATTCGGGCCAAGGACGAGCGAGGGTCGAATTTCTCACGATCAAAGACTTTGGCGATCGGCTTGGGCCGACGACGGCGTATCGGCTTGGTGGCTTGGCTCCTCGCCATCAGAATCGCGACGGTGCGGCTATTCGCCACGCGACGGCCAAACTACTGGCGCGGGAAACCAAGAACCGTATCCTCGTGCTGTTGAGCGACGGAAGGCCATTGGACGACCAGTACAAGGACGACTACTCGTTGGAAGATACGAAAGCGGCACTCCGCGAGGCAAAACAACGGGGGATCGAAACCGTTTGTGTCACGATCGATCGGGGAGCCGAGAATTATCTACGCCGCATGTATGCCGAGTCCCGGTACTGCGTCATAGACCGCGTCGAAGCCCTTCCGACGAAGTTGCCTGGAATTTACAAGCGATTGACGGCGTAAGAACTCACGAATATGACGAACTCGATCGGAAAGCCGACGATTCCTCCATGGTTGTATAAGCTCTTCACAGGGCATCAGTATCCCTACGTCCGTCGATTAGCCAAGTTCGGACAGACAGTGAAACCCGGTGATGACCGTCCGGAGCCGACGAAGGAGATGATTGAAGCAAAGTTCTGGGAAGTCTATCCTCGTTGCCGGGTGAAAGTGTTGCAGGAAGTCAAAGAAGGGATGATCGTGGTCTTTCATGACCTCGGTGAATATCCCCCTGGTAGCTTTCAAGAACTCGTCGATAATCCGGAGGAGTTTCTGGCGAAGACCTTCGGCAAGAAGAAGATCAAAGTCAATTTCTATGACGGAGATAATTTCGTCTGCACGATCAACTTCAAAGTTGCGGGCTGGACGGAGCATGAGGGTGGGCATTGACGGTCTCAGGATGTCTTGTGTGCCCGCGCACCCTAGCTCATGGGATTTTGACACTATGGGCGGTGGGCCGTCAGTTGGGCGGACGAAGGGAAAGAACACAGGATTGAGGTGAGATGATGGGACGACCGAAAGTCACAGTAGTAGGTGCGGGGAACGTCGGAGGGACGACAGCACAGCGGCTGGCGGAGAAGAATCTCTACGACGTGATACTGGTCGATATAGCTCAAGGAATCCCACAGGGCAAGGCACTTGATATATCACAAGCTGGGCCAGTCTGTGGGTATAGCACGCAGGTGATCGGCACCAATGAGTATGTGGAAACCGCCGGGTCGTCGATCGCCGTGATCACGTCGGGCATTCCGAGAAAGCCCGGTATGAGTCGAGACGAATTATTGGCGACGAACGCGAAAATCGTGAAATCCGTCGTGAGGGAATTAGTCTCCCGCTCTCCGGACATCATCCTGATCCTCGTCACCAATCCACTGGATGCCATGGTCCATGTGGCGCATTCTGTCAGCGGTCTTCCCAAATCGAGGATCATCGGGATGGCCGGAGTGTTGGACTCGGCAAGAATGCGGA
>NZ_JBLYIG010000707.1:0-2344 GCF_049222245.1 Nitrospira sp. BLG_2
CTTCTATCTGTTGCCGAATAATGATAAGGCCTTTCGACACATCAGGCGACATGTCTGGCCCGTCTCTTGTTGGTTGGAGTTGCAGCCATTCTTTTTTGAGCGATCCTATTCTGAGTGATCCTGGCAGCCACCTTGACAGCCTCAATCAGACTTCCGGGATCAGCGACGCCCTTCCCGACAATATCAAAAGCTGTTCCATGGTCCACTGAGGTGCGGATGATAGGCAAGCCCACGGTGAGATTGACGCATGTGCCGAAGGCGACAAGCTTCAGGGGAATGAGGCCCTGATCGTGGTAGAGGGCGACAACGCCGTCAAACGATCCTTTCGCGGCTTTCCCGAATAAGGTGTCAGCCGGCAGAGGATCACTTGCCAGAATACCTTTCCGCTGGGCCGCACGGGCAGCGGGACGAATCACTCGAGTCTCCTCCTCGCCGAACAATCCATGCTCACCGGCATGGGGATTGAGCGCAGCCACACCTATCCGGGGACGTTTGATGCCGAACAGCGTCGTCAGCGCCAATTGAGCCAAGCGGATCGCTTGTCCGATCTTGGCTCGGGTCAGCAGCAACGGGAGATCTTTGATCGCGACATGTGTCGTGACGAACATGATGCGTAGCGGCCCGCCCACGATCATCATGCCCGACCTCTTGGCGTGAGTGAGATCGGCCAATAATTCGGTATGGCCAGGGTATCGGCAGCCGGCCATATTGATGGCTTCTTTATTGATGGGCGCCGTCACCATTCCTTGGATACAGCCGATTTGAGCCAGTTCGACGGCTTTTTTGATGAAGACGACTGATGCGGCACCGGTTTCCGCTGCTGCGATGCCGGGCTTGAACGTTCGCAATGGCGTATCCAGGGGATCCAGTACGGCCACTGTTCCTCTGGGCTGCACCATCGTTTCATGGCCGTGAACTCGGAATACGTTCAGTTTGAGTTTCAGTGCCTTGATCGTTCGCTCCATGACAGGAAGCGATCCGATGACGATCGACCGGCAAACATTGTCAAGATAAGTTACAGACAGAGCCTTAGCGATCACCTCCGGGCCGATACCGGCCGGGTCTCCCATCGTGATCCCCAACAGGGGAAGTCGGGGGGAGGAGGAACCTTTGTAAGGCGATTGCCATTTAGTTGACATAGAGATGCACCGTATAGCCGATATAGAAAACAGCCCCGGCGGCGAGTAGCCACGGCCGCCACTGGCCTCCGATCAGAATCTGAAGGATGCAGAATCCCACCGCCTGCACGGCCAAGACCATGGTGGTCAATGCCGGTGGGGCGATCAACCATCCGGTTCCGACCAATCCCAGAGCGACCGGGAAAGTGCCTTGAAAAACCATGGCTCCTGTAACGTTGGCCACGGCGAGCCGGTCTTTTTTGCGATAGAGCCAGAGAAAGCTGTTGGACATCTCCGGCAGCTCGGTGGCGAGCGGTGCGATGAGCAGCGCTAAAATCAACGGCGACATCGCGAACAAGCCGGCCATCGATTCTGCGGCCATGACAAACAAATGGGCGCCCAGTATTAACCCGCCTAATCCCAAGATGGCTTGAAATCCAATCATCGCATACGACGGTATGGCCGCGGTCTTGTCGAAGATCAAGGGTTCCAGCTCACCTCCTTCGTCACCGCCGGACGGTGCGAATTTGAGCTTCATGTAGTAGATGTACAAACAGACCAATAGACCGGCTGCGACGAGGTGGATCAGCCTGGAGGGCACGAAGGCACACCCCAAGGCGACAAAATATCCGATCATAAAAAATGTGAGGTCTGTCAGGACTTCGCGATAATTGAGATGGAATCGGGCAGTCCGCTTACCGGCCCGAGCATAGAGCAACAGAAGAACGGCCAATAGGGGCAGCACCAGCGTGCTGAGCATGAAAGGCGCGCCTAAGATAGCGCCCAAGCCGACCTCGACCTCCTCCCGGCTTTCCCCGAAGAAAATCGCAATGATCGGAATCGAGGTTTCAGGCAGCGTCGTGCCGATTGCGGCAAAGACGCTGCCTACGGCACCCTCGGAGATGCCCAGCCGCTTACCCAGCCATTCGATGGCATTGGTAAAGAGCGCACAACCGCCTAACGTGACCGCGACGGAGAGGAGAAAGAGCAGAACATAGTAGAGAACGGTCACGCTCGGCCTCGCACGTGTGCCATTTGATTTTTTTGAGGTCCTCGTCGATAGGTCCGCAGCGCTTCCTCCATAACCGTCTTGAGGGGGCGACCGGTTCGTTTTGCAATGGCCTTGCAGTCCTCATATTCGGGGGCCGCTTTTTCCCATCCGGCGCCGACGGCGGCGACTTTCATGCGAACGACTCCGCCTTGAGTCGTGACAGGGACGATTCGTC
>NZ_JBLYIG010000708.1:0-1968 GCF_049222245.1 Nitrospira sp. BLG_2
ATGCCATGCTGGAGGCAGCGCACGAGCAGCGACGTGATGGTGTTGATGTGGTCATCGGCGTCGTAGAAACACATGGCCGGGCAGAGACTGATGCCCTTGTCGAGGGACTCGAGATCCTCCCGCGCCGGGCCGTCGACTATCGCGGCACGACACTCCTGGAATTCGATCTCGATGCGGCGCTTGCGCGTCGTCCCACCGTGATCCTCATCGACGAGCTCGCGCACAGCAACGCGCCGGGTCTCCGTCATGCCAAGCGATGGCAGGATGTTTGGGAATTACTCAAGGCCGGCATCACGGTTTACACCACCGTGAACGTTCAGCATCTGGAGAGCCTGAACGATGTGGTCGCGCAGATTACGGGCGTGCGGGTGCGTGAGACCGTGCCGGATTCAGTGCTGGAACGGGCGGATGACGTGGAGTTGATCGATCTTCCGCTCGACGACCTGCTTCAGCGGCTCAAAGATGGCAAGGTCTATGTCCCCGAGCAGATTCAGCATGCGATTCACAATTTCTTCGCCAAAGGCAATCTGATCGCGCTTCGTGAACTTGCACTACGTCGCACGGCCGAGCGCGTCGATCAGCAAATGGAAATTTACCGGCGGGACCATGCGGTGGTAAGAACATGGCCGGCCGCGGAAACCGTGATAGTCTGCGTGAACACGAAGCCCCGTGGCCCGCGTTTGATCAGGGCAGCTCGCCAAATGGCAGCAGACCTTCATGCTAAATGGATCGCGGTGTACGTACAGATCCCCCGACATCTTGGACTTCCCCAGTCCGAACGAGATCGATTGATGCAGACTTTGCGTCTAGCGGAGCAGCTTGGAGCAGAAACGGTGACGTTAACCGGCGAGCACGTCGCCCAAGAGATTCTAAGCTATGCACGGAGTCGGAATGCCACCAAGATTATTGTCGGAAAACCGATCAGAGCGCCCTGGAAAGAATGGCTGTTCGGGTCAGTGGTTTCAGACCTCGTCCATCAAAGTGGAGAGATCGATATCTATGTCATTACGGGAACGGCCGGTGAAGGACAACCGCTTGTGCGTCGGACTCTCCAAAGAACCAGCGATGTCCAGGCTTATGGCTATGCCATCATGTGGGTGCTGAGTGCGACATCGGTCGCTTGGCTGATGTTTCCCTATTTCGCGTCCGCGAACCTGATCATGATGTACTTAATCGCCGTCGTCACGGTTGCGATCGGCTGGGGACGTGGACCGTCGGTCTTAGCCTCCGTCCTGAGCGTGGCAATGTTCGATTTCTTCTTTGTCCCGCCTGCTTACTCCTTTGCCGTCTCCGACTTTCAATACCTGTTGACCTTCGGGGTGATGCTTGTGGTTGCCCTAGTGATCAGCAATCTTGCTGTGCGCCTCCAGCGGCAAGCCGAGCTGGCCCGCTACCGAGAACGGCAAACGGGAGTGCTCTATGCCATGAGCCGAGATCTCGCCACTCATCGCGGAACGGGCATGCTGGCACAACTTGCGGCCCAGCATCTTCGAGATGTGTTTGACGCACAGGTAGCGATATTCCTCGCGGATGCAGACAAACGGGTGCAGCTGCAACGCGGGGAGCTCCTCTTTTTTGAGTTGGACCCAAAGGAGTCGTGGGTGGCTCAATGGGTATACGACCACAGCGAGCGAGCCGGGCTCGGGACCGATACGCTCCCGGGAGCCAGCGCACTGTACTTACCGCTGGTGTGCTCGACCGGACCGATCGGAGTCATTGCGCTTCGACCGAAGAGCGCCGCGCTCCTGCTGGACCCGGGGCAGTTGCATTTGCTGGAATCTCTGGTGAATCAGGTGGCTTTGGCGCTCGAACGGACTCGTTTATCGGACGAGGCGCAACAGGCTCACGTGCGCGCGGAAACGGAGCGTATGCGGAATGCCATTCTCAGCTCGGTGTCTCACGACCTGCGAACGCCACTCGCGACCATCACCGGTGCCGCCAGCAGTTTGGTGAATGGGCAGGACGAGC
>NZ_JBLYIG010000709.1:0-3783 GCF_049222245.1 Nitrospira sp. BLG_2
CCAAGGCGCTGATCGGCTATGGCCTCGCCAAATATTACGACCGGAGAAAACACTATGAGCGGGCCGCGCAAGCAGGACAAGCGGCGAACACCGCGCGTCGGCGAAAAGCCGGGCTGTTGGATCGGGATGCCCTCCAAGCCCGCGTGGACGGAATCATCAAGGCTTATACACATGATTTCTTCGACGAGCGTCGGCCGTTCGGCGTCGGCACCGATCAGCCGGTGTTCATCGTGGGACTCCCGCGCTCCGGCACCACACTGATCGAGCAAATTCTGGCCGCCCATCCGGCCATGTATGGAGCAGGAGAGTTGCCTGATCTCGCCCGGCTTGCCAGTCAATCCATAGCCGGTCGGAAGGCCGCCCCTTGGCAGGCCGCGTTACATGTTGAGGAGATGCAGAGCCGGTTACTGGCTCACGAGTATGTCCTCGCCCTCCGGCGTAACGCTCCTCCTGATTGTCCGCGCATCAGCGACAAGCAGCCGCTCAATTTTTTTCAGCTGGCCTTTGTCGCACTCTTGTTTCCCAACTCCCGCGTGATTCATTGCCGCAGAGACGCCCGCGACAACGCGCTCTCAATCTGGATGGAAAACTTCAATGTCGATCAGCGCTATGCGACGGACTTTCATGATCTGGCGTTCTTCATCGCCCAAGAGCGGCGATTGATGGCGCATTGGCATACCACATTGCCGCTCAAGATTCTCGATGTGCAATACGAAGACGTGGTGGCTGATCTGGAAGGTCAGGCACGGCGGTTAATCGCGTTTCTCGGGGCACCGTGGGACGATCGTTGCCTGCATTTTCACCGGCAGGATCGCGCGGTACAGACCCCCAGCCGATGGCAGGTGCGTCAGCCGATCTACGCCCGCTCCGTCGGCCGCTGGAATCACTATGGGACCTATCTGCCGGACTTGGATTCTGCCTTTGGGCGGATCGATGACGCCTTCTTTTAGATCGACAGTGACGGGCTCCACGCCATCCTCTCCATTCCATAGTGCCGTGTCGTTCTCTCTGCCACATCCAGAACCTTGCCGGTGAGCCTGGTCCGTATCGTACGTACTGTCCCTCGTTGACGAGCGTTGACACGGGTGCTATAAGCTGACCGAGTCGTAGACGTGAACATTTTGAGCGGCGAACAAGCTCCATGTCGGCAAGCCACTTGGCGGAAATCTTTCTCCAACACGAACAGGATCTGTTTCGTTTTCTCCTGCGGCGGTTGAAGTGTGCGCTGACAGCGCAGGATCTGACGCACGAATTGTTCGTCAAGATCACGACGCAGCATGGCGCGGCTGATATTCGCAATCGTCGAGCCTATCTCTTTCGGATGGCGGCGAACCTTGCGACCGATCATCAGCGTGCAATGCAAAACCGGTCGACTCTACTGGCGGAAGCCCATGGGTTGCTGTGGGGGGACGTCGAGCATCGTCATCCAGAACGCACGCTGATCGCGCGACAGGAATTGGCCCGTCTGGAAGAGGCGCTGGCCCAATTGCCGGCCATGAGCCGGAAAATTTTTTACCTCAACCGATTTGAGCGCAAGACGCAACTCGATATCGCCGAAGAATTGGGCGTCTCTATCTCCACAGTCGAAGCCCACATCCGCAAAGTGCTCAACCATCTCGCCGCTGTTCGAGATCGCTAAAAAACATCTCGCTCGGGTTTCCCAGCCAAGGTTTGTACATCGTCACTCGTCTTGTATATGTAGGGATCCGCGTTGCTGAGTTCCATGCCATCATGAACGAATCGACCGATCACGATGCCGGGGGGCCGGAACAAATCGACGAAGCGCCGTCAAGCGTGGCTCGGGCGTGGGTCGTTCGTCTGGCTTCAGGCCGAATGACGGCGGAAGAAATGAGCCGGTTCAAGAACTGGCTGGCCGAGTCTCGCGCGCACCAAGCGGCCTTTGATCGGGAACGAACGTTCTGGCAGCGATTGGATCAACTCAAAGGCCACAGCGTGGAGTGGGGAGGAGAGTCGCCCCGAGTCGCATCCGAACGGCGAACACGGCTCCGGCCAGCCTACCGCACCATCGTTGCCGGCGGGGCGATCGTAGCCAGCATCGCGTGTATCGTGTTGTATCAGGAGATTCGCCTATTCCTACTGGCCGATTATCGCACCGCAGCTGGTGAGCAACGTGTTGTGACCCTGCCAGATGGGGGAATCGCCCGTCTCAATACGGATACCGCCATTGCCGTGACCTATCGAGAGCACGAGCGCCGCATCGACTTATTGCGAGGAGAGGCTTTCTTCGAGGTCATGCCGGATCGGCAGAAACCATTCCGCGTGCTGACCCCAGGCGGTGTCACGCAGGCGATCGGCACCGCCTTTGTCGTGCAGGCTCAAGAGCAACAGACTCGTGTGACGGTGGTTGAAGGTGTCGTCGACGTGTCCGCTATCGACAGCGATGGCCGGCAAGCCAGTCCATCGGTTGCTGTGCGCAAGGACCAGCAGACATTCTATTATTCCGGCGGGCTGCCGCAGGCCGTCGCCGACAGTGACGGCTATGCGGTCACTGCTTGGACGCGCGGCGCCATCGTGATCCAAGGACAGCCGTTTGCACAGGCGATGGCCGAACTTGATCGTTATCGGCCCGGTCGTATTGTCATACTCGCGGATGTCTCGCGCACCAAAGCGGTCAGCGGACGATTCACGCTGACGGGCATTGATGACGCCCTCACCGCACTGGCAGCCACGCAAGGATTTCGCGCGATACGCGTCACGAACTACCTCGTCGTGATCCTCTAGCAGTCTTCCTTTCACTATTTTTTACTGAACAGCCAAGGGAAATCCTATGTCATTCGTCATAGAACTGACACGTCCAGCATATTGAGAACTATTCTCAGCAATATGGAGACTCAGTGCGGGCCACGGAGCCCCTATGTGTTACGGAGACTTCGATGAAGATTCGACGAAAGAAGAGGACACTCACCCCTAACCTAGCCTGGTTCATGGCCGTCACGGCGATGATGCAGTTCAGCGTTTCTGCGCCGGCATCGGTGTGGACAAAGGAGCCTAACACCGAAGACCCGTTTGATCACCAAGGGCCGGGACGTCCAGACAGATGGGGCAGGGATCCGGACAATCCGTATCGTCCCGATAATCGGTGGCAACCGTCCGCGCTTCCCCTCGGACAATCGCCATCCCTCAGCAAAGATCGGCTTGTGGCGCAGTTGACCCACAAAGAGAAGACGATCACCTTCGCTATCCCACCGCAGCCCTTGACGTCCGCCTTGCTGCGATTCGGCGAGCAAGCCGACGTTCAGATCGCCTACACGACGGAAGATATTCAGGGCGTGGACACGGCCGGGGTGTCCGGCATGCACACGACGGAAGACGCGCTCGTGCTGCTGCTGAATAACACCGGAATGCGATTTCGAGTGACGGGGGCGAACACCATCACGTTGGAGAAAAATGGAGTGTCCGCGGGCACGATGGCACCTGTTGCCGGCATGGGAGCCGCAGCGGCAATTGTCCAGGATCAGCCTTCCGGCAACCTTCCGACAGAAGAGCCGCCGAAGCCGGTAAAGGTGCCGGAAATCGTGGTGAAGGAGAAGAAAAGTCGCGCGCTGGCCGTGGATCGGCCCGATGGTTACAAAGCCGATGTGTCCTCGGAAGCGGTGCTGCGATTTCCGGTGTCGATTCAAGAGTTGCCGCAATCCGTGAGCGTTGTCACGAGAGACAGCATCTACGATCGCCGCGCCGTCACTCAGACGCAAGCCTTGGAGGGTATTGCGGGCGTGGGGAAAGCCGGCTCGAATGCCCTGACCGCCGACGATTATCTTATCC
>NZ_JBLYIG010000710.1:0-6063 GCF_049222245.1 Nitrospira sp. BLG_2
GCGAATAAAGGTCTGGAGCGATTGCGACGTAGCCTTCTCTTGCATACCGCCTTGCAATCTCTTTTATGTGTTCCGTAAGGCCCCACCATTCCTGGACTATGATGACGGCGGGTCGTTTGCCCTTGGTGTCTGGACCGGCCACGAATGCCCGCATTGTGACCACTTTCCCACTCGGGTACTGAACGTTCGTCTCTCGGATGGATTCAGCCATGAGCCACCTCCGCACTTTCGCAAGTGCTGAGTCCTCAGCGTTAGGTCCTGAGTGTTGAGTTCAAAACTACCAGACGGGAATTGTGAGGGCTCTTACGCTTCAACTCGGAACTCAACACTCAAGTCTCAGCACATATTTCAATTGCCTGCGACCATCATCTCGGAGATCTTCAATGTGGGGCTCGCAATACGTCCTCGAAATACAAGATCGCTTCCGATTATTTCGATATCCTTGAACATCTGTTTCAGGTTGCCGGCGATGGTGATTTCTTCGACCGGGTAGGTCAACTCCCCGTTCTCGATCCAGAACCCGCACGCGCCGCGCGAATAATCGCCTGTGACCATATTGATCCCGAACCCGATCAACTCGGTGACATAGAGCCCCTCCTTGACTGAACCAATGATCTCGTGAGGGCTCTTCAGCCCGGGGACAAGATAAAAATTCGTCGGGCCGACGGAAGGACTCTCGCCCACGCTGCGTGACGCATTGCCGGTGGACGGCAACCCC
Organism: Nitrospira sp. BLG_2; assembly: GCF_049222245.1. Classification (NCBI taxonomy): domain Bacteria; kingdom Pseudomonadati; phylum Nitrospirota; class Nitrospiria; order Nitrospirales; family Nitrospiraceae; genus Nitrospira; species Nitrospira sp. BLG_2. Next base: position 719 of record NZ_JBLYIG010000710.1, read on the forward strand.
AGTTTCTTTCCAGAATAGGTATCGAGCAAGTAATTCTTCAGTACGCCGCGTTCTACGATCGTATTCTTCCGGGTAGCCAACCCTTCGCCGTCAAATGGGCGAGATCCAAGACCTCCGACCATCCTACCGTCGTCATACACGGTCAGCAGATCGGAGGCAATCGTCTGGCCCAGTTTGTCGAGAAGAAACGAGGCCCGTTTGTAGAGACCGTAGCCGGACACGGCGCTGCATAAATTTGCCAGCAGACTTCCGGCCGTTTCTTGATCGAACACGACCGGTACTCGCTTCGTCGCCACCTTGCGCGCGCCCAGACGGCGAACGGCTCGCCTGGCCGCCTCCTGCCCGATCGATTCCGCGGATGCCAACCGTGCAAACTTCCGTTGAACCTCATACCATGCATCCCGCTGCATGGCCCCGCTTTCGGCTTCGATCGCAATCGGAGAGACAGACAGTGAAAAATTTGAGCTTTTGTAGGACCCGATGAATCCGTGGCTGTTCGCCAGCACCACTCGCCCGGACGATGAGTCGAACTCCGCACCTTCTGAATTCGCGACACGTGGGTCGGCGGCAAACGCCGCCGCTTCAGCGCGCTTGGCCCAATCGATCTGCGTTTCCGTATCGAGCACCGTCTCGTCATAGAGATCAAGACTCGGCTGTTCTGTGGCCATTTGAGCCGCATCCGGCAATCCTGATACATCATCCTCAACAACCGCCTTCGCCAAGACACAGGTGTCTGCCACGAGCCGTTCGAGGGACTCTTGGGTGAAGTCGGACGTAGAAGTGGTGGCCGATCGCTTTCCGATAAAGACACGCAGGCCCAGCCGCTTCTCTCTCGCTTTCGTCAACCGATCGACCATGCCGACCCGCACTTGGACCGAAAGGGTTTCCCCATCGGCCACCACGATATCGGCCTCCGTCGCACCGCAGGCTTTAGCACGAACCAAAACATCGGCAGCCAGTTGGGCATAGCCGTCGGCCGTTATGATCGGTTCTGTTCCTTGTTGCTTTTGAAGCACGAGCCCTCTTCTCCGTCACTTGTCATTGGTTAGTCTCTTCACGGACCGAGTGACCAATGACCCATGACCATTGACTCTCTTAACGTTGCGTACCGCCGACCGTAATTTGGTCGATTTTAATGGTCGGCAAGCCGACCCCGACCGGCACGGATTGACCGTCTTTACCACAAGTACCGATGCCATTGTCGAGTTTTAAATCATGTCCCACCATCGATACCCTGGTGAGGATCTCGGGCCCATTGCCGATCAACGTGGCTCCCTTCACCGGTGTCGTGATCCGTCCGTCCTCGATGAGGTAGGCCTCGCTGGCCGAGAACACGAACTTCCCATTGGTGATGTCAACCTGCCCGCCGCCGAATGAGACGGCGTACAGCCCTTTTTTCACCGACCGGATAATGTCCTGGGGATCCGACTCACCGGCCAGCATGAACGTATTCGTCATCCGAGGGAGCACCACACTTTGATAATTCTCACGCCGACCGTTACCGGTCACCGGAATCCCCATGAGGCGGGCATTGAGCTTATCGGTGATATAGCGACGGAGGATGCCCTTCTCAATGAGGACGGTGCGGCTGGTCGGCGTGCCTTCATCATCCATATTCAACGAGCCGCGGCGGAACGGAAGGGTTCCATCATCGACGATCGTACACACGTCCGATGCCACGCGTTTCTCGACCAGATTCGAGAAGGCCGATGTTTTTTTTCGATTAAAATCGGCTTCCAATCCATGTCCGATCGCTTCGTGCAACAGGATACCTGGCCATCCGCCGGCCAATACAACAGGCATCACCCCGGCCGGAGCATCCACCGCGGACAAGTTTAGGATCGCTTCTCTCGCGGCTTCTCGCGCATAGCTCAAGTGCCGATTGTCCTCGCGGTAGAACTCGAATCCCACCCGGCCCCCTCCACCAAAGCTACCAACCTGTCGATTGTCACGGTCCTCGGCAATGCAGGTAATCTGTAGACGGGATAACGGTTGGATGTCGCCGACCAGCGCCCCATCGGAAGTCGCAACAGCCACCACCTTGTATTCGGTGTTAAAAGAGGCCATCACATTCTTAATGCGCGGATCGTACCGCCTGGCTTCGGCATCGATTTCATTCAGCAGGGCCACACGATCGGCCGTCGCCACCTCGGCCTTCGCCCGTTCAATGGGATACAGATCTCTGGTTGGTCGACGCTGGGTGGGCACCGGAACAGGAGAATCCCCTCTGGGAGAGTTCGCGATGTAGCGCGCCGTATCAGCCGCAACCTCAAGATCCTTCTTCGTTAATTCATCCGAGTAGGCAAACCCCGTTTTTTCGCCGGCAGTCGCACGGACCCCCACCCCTTGAGACACGCTTTTTGCCGCGCGTTTAACGATACCTTCCTCCATCGAAACCGATTCCGAGGTGCGGGACTCGAAATAGAGATCCGCATAATCAATATCCCTCGCGTTCAAACGATCGAGCGCGTGCTGGGCTTCGAGTTCGGTGACACCGAATTTGGCTAGCTGAACCGGCTCGAGCATAGGTATGCCTCCTCGTCCCTTCGGCTGATAGGCGAGTATAGCCCATTCATTTCAACGGTCGCAATGCGATGATTTCTCATTGAGCATTTCCGAGTTATCGTTTGACATTCCATACCCCCGACAGTAGACTTTCTCCGCTCCTCCTCAGGCTGGCATGAGGAACGTACTCTAGGCTTGTATGTCACATCACCCCGCTTCAAATTTTGACCATCTATCCGAGGGCGAATTGACCGCCAAGTTGGAGCCGGAACTGCTCCCGAAGCATGTCGCTGTCATCATGGACGGCAACGGCCGGTGGGCGGAACTCCGCGGTCTCCCTCGCATCGCAGGCCATCGCGAAGGCATCAATTCGGTCAGAGAGATGATCACTCTCTGTCTGGAACTCGGTATCCGCGCTCTGACCATTTATGCATTTTCGCAAGAAAATTGGAACCGTCCGACACAAGAAATCAGCGCACTCATGGAGCTGTTGGAGCATTACCTTTCGACGGAGCGGGCCAGCTTGATTGAGCAAAACGTGTGTTTCCGCGCCATCGGCCGCCACGAGCTGCTTCCTCCATCGGCCCAGCACTGGGTTCGCACGACCGAGAAAGAAACGGCGCACCTTGATAAGCTGAGCCTGACGGTCGCCCTCAGCTACGGAGGACGAGCAGAAATCGTTGACGCAGTGAAAACCATGATGGAGGATGTCCAAACGGGAACGCTCCAACAGGGCCTTATCGATGAAACCACGATCCGGCAGTACCTCTACACGCACCCGCTCCCTGACCCAGACTTACTCATTCGGACGAGCGGAGAAACCAGGATCAGCAACTTTCTCCTGTGGCAGCTGGCCTACACCGAATTGTGCTTCACGCCGACCCTATGGCCGGATTTTCGGCGACGCGAGTTCCTGCTCGCTCTGATCGAGTATCAGAGACGGGAACGCCGCTTTGGTCGAGTGCCGAGCACCGTGCCTTCATAACCCTAGTGGGAAGCCCACCCACCACCCAAGCGATCGCTCACTCGATATCCGTGATTACCCCACCAGCACGCACCCGACGATTCGATCTCCGGCGTCTCTACACGGCAGCTGCGCTTATCCCGGCGGTCTATGGCATCATCGCGCACCTCGCGCCATGGGCCTTGACGCTGCTCTTGATCACCGTAGGATCCATTGCTCTGGTGGAGCTTTATCAAATCTGTTTTCAGTCTCGTTTCAACCGTCTCATGGTCGGAGTCGGACTTGCAGCATTCGTCCTGGTCGTAGCCCATGATCACCTGGCATTCGCCTTGGCGTATCTGCTGGCTGCCTTGGTGCTCGTTCTGCCGATCGTTATTTTCATAGTATCCGGTCGGACTAATCGCCGGGGTGAAAATATACTGATCATCCTCTTCGGTGTGCTGTATGTCGGCTTTCCCCTCAGCACCGTGGTATCGACTCGCTCATTGCCGGCGGGCGCATTTCTCGTGTTGTTTCTTGCGGCGGTCACATGGGCTTCCGATACCGGTGCCTACTACGCCGGAACCCTCTTTGGCAAACACCCTCTCTTGCCGTCGGTGAGTCCCAAGAAGACAGTCGAGGGGGTACTCGGGGGACTCGCACTGGCCATCGGTGCTGCATTATTGGCTCAGTGGTGGTTTGCTCAACAACTCTCATCATCCGATGCGTTGATCCTTGCCGTGCTGTTGACGGGAACTGGCCTCCTCGGAGACCTTTTCGAATCGGTGATCAAACGCCGGATGGGTGTCAAAGATTCCGGTGGCATCCTGCCCGGCCATGGCGGTATGTTGGACCGACTCGATAGTCTCTTGTTCACCGCCCCCACCTTTTACTACTATGTCGCTTACGTTCGCGGCGTATCGTCGCTATAAGGGAATGGAGAGGAGAGGATATGAAGTCGATTGTCATCCTGGGATCAACCGGTTCGATCGGAACCAATACACTCGATATCGTTCGACGGTTCCCCGATGAATTCCGCGTCGTCGGACTGACGGCCGGCAATAATATCGACAAGCTTGAAGCGCAGGTCCGCCAATTCAAACCAAAAGCCGCGGCGGTCTCCAGTGAATCCTCTGCAGCGTTGCTCCGAAACCGGTGCGCCGATCTCCCGGTGGAGATCATGGCCGGGGAAGAAGGCATCACCCAGGTGGTATCGATGCTGGACGCCGAATTGGTGATTTCGGCCATTGTGGGTGCGGCTGGACTCGTTCCGACCTTGTCGGCCATCCGAAGCGGAAAGCACATTGCCTTGGCCAATAAGGAGCCGATGGTGATGGCTGGTAAGCTGATGCAGGACGAGGCCCGAAAACATGGTGTCAGGATTTTCCCCGTCGACAGCGAGCACAGCGCCATCTTTCAGTCATTGGAAGGACATCGGATTGAAGATGTCCGGCGATTGATTCTGACGGCGTCCGGCGGAGCTCTCTGGACACTGACCCAGGAGCAGCTCCAGAATGTCACGCCGGAACGAGCTCTGGAACACCCCAACTGGAAGATGGGATCCAAAATCACCATCGACTCGGCCACGTTGATGAATAAAGGGTTGGAAGTCGTGGAAGCCCGCTGGCTTTTCGATATTCCCGAGTCAAATATCGACGTTCTCGTTCATCGAGAAAGCATCATTCACTCTCTGGTAGAGTATAAAGATCGGTCTATGATCGCTCAATTGGGACTTCCGGATATGCGAACCCCTATCTCTTATGCGATGCGTCATCCGGTCAGAATGGCCCTTGACCTCCCTTCACTGGATTTGACGGAGATCGGACAATTGACATTTTGCAAGCCCGACCATGATCGCTTTCCTTGCCTCAACCTCGGGTACGAGTCGCTCCGAATC
>NZ_JBLYIG010000711.1:0-9310 GCF_049222245.1 Nitrospira sp. BLG_2
GAAGACGACATTATCGATTTGCCTAACGAAGCGAGCATCCGGACGAAAGTCACCAAGGCGATCAAGGATGCCATCGCGGCTCTGTGATTCTGTAGTGTCATGACTTCCCAAGCATGAAGTGCCGGTTTCTGCTATGAAACAAATTTTATCCGATATCTGGCAATGGTCATGGTTTTCCGACGAAAAGCAGCTCGACTTCAACGGATTGTTCTTGGTGATCGGTGAACATAAGATCCTGGTGGACCCACCCCCGATGACGGCCGAGGCGAGAGCGGTCGTCCGCCGACATGAGCCGATTGACTACATCATCATCACGAACCGAGATCATCTCCGAGAAGCTGCGGTCTATCAGGCAGAGTTTAGGTGTCAAATGCGAGTGCCGGAAGCGGATGCCGCTCAGATGGATGTGAAGCCAGCGACGACCTACAAGGATGGTGAGCTATTACCCGGTGGGATTTGGGTCATCCATCTGAAAGATCAGAAGTCTCCGGGAGAATCGGCATTGTTTATCGAGCGGGGGCGAGGTGTGCTGATCGTAGGGGACGCGCTGATCGGCAAACCGGCCGGTTCCGTATGTCTGCTTCCTCCCGAAAAATATGTAGATCTCCAAAAGGCCAAGAATGGGCTCCGCCGCCTCTTGAAGTACAATTTCGATAGCCTCCTCGTCGGAGACGGCACATCCATTCTTGTTGGCGGAAAACAGCAAGTGGAACAACTCTTGTCAGTGACGTCATGACATTGCGTAACAGCTTATCCGAAGAATTGAACCGGCAAGGCAACGAACATTTCTCACGAGGACACTACACGGAGGCCTATACCTGTTATGCCAAGGCGCTAGAGTATGATCGACTCACCGGCGATCAACGCGCCCTGGTCGCCACACTCGGTAACCTGGGTAACATCTGCGCTGTCAGCGGACGGCGGGACCATGCCCAGGCGCATTATCAGGAGGTCTTGGAATTGCAAAAACGCCTCGGTGACGAGAAAGGCATCGGGACGACGCTGGCAAACCTGGGAAATCTCCGGGCCGATGCCGGTGAATGGGATCGAGCCAAGGCGTACTACCTAGAGGCTCTCGACATCATGGCCAAAACGCATGATGAACCGGCCCAAGCCGTCCTATTCTCGGACCTTGGTCTGGTGGCTCGTGAAACGGGTCACTTTGAGGAAGCGATTCAGTTTTATGAACGGTCGTTGGAGTTGATGCGGCGGCTAGGTAATCCGGGCGGTGTTGCAGACGCCTGGCGCATGATAGGCCGCACGTTCTTGATACAAAAACGCTACGACGAGGCCGCTGCTTGTTGCCAAACCAGCCAGTCGATCGCCGAGCGATTACGCGACGAGCTTCGTGTCGGTGGCGCCCGATACGTGCTGGCGCAATGTTATGAGGAAACGGGACGTTTGCAGGAGGCAGCGGATCTTCTCGAACAGGTGGTGTGCATGGACCGTAAGTATCGTCTGCCGAAATTGGAAGAAAACACTCAGCGCCTGAAAATACTTCGAGCCCGCCTTGCCGGTCCGTACCAGTCAAGGCCTCGACAAAGGGTGCAGGCATGACGGAGCATGCTTCCCCGGCTTGGACCCAGCTGCGCGCCGATCTAAAGCGGTCTTTCCCTCAGTTTTACGAATTGGAGCCGGACGGTCCGCTCGTCATGGATCTTGGTGGAGACGGCTGGCTCTTGGAAGTCAGGCCGGACGGGAAGGTACTTTGCCAGTATGGGGTGGCGATGGATGAGGTAATGGCGCTCATGTCGGAAGGAACCCCCGAGGATTTAGGCACCGATGAAGTCGCGAAGCAGGCCAAGTATTTTCTTCAGCCTGCTGTTTCCAAATATCGGACGCTTCTCCTTCAATCCGGGTTTGTTGAGGAGACCGAGATGACTGACGAGTTTGTAGCAGTCACATTTTCCCGAGAGGCGGATCTGCAAAATCGCGCCAAACTGGATGATCTCCTCCAATGGTGCCGCAGGCAAATCGGAAGCGCATCGTGACTCAACACATCGCGACATTCGATGAATTTCGGGACGCTGTATCAGCCTATCGATTGCCACGAGTATTATTGGTCGCTTTGGAACTGGATCTTTTTACGACTGTCGGCGGCCGATCGTGGACGATCCTGGACCTTGCCAAGGAACTCAAGGTCAGTGAAAGGGGTTTGAGCATCCTTTGTCGTAATCTCGCCGCCGTCGGGATATTACAGAAGAAAGGAGTCAGCTATCGAAATAGCCGGTTGGGAGCAACAGCGCTGAATGCCGACCATCGCGCATATCGTGGCGGATATTTGAATTTGATCAAACGCCATTGGGTGGACTGGATACGATTGTCGGAATCCGTGCGGAACGGCTTGCCGATCGACCATGATACTCCCGACAGTCCGGATTACCGTCGACAATTCACGTGGGCCATGCACCACAGGACCTTGGAAATTGCCCCTGCGATTGCTGCGCAAGTTCATATGGGTCGTGCGAAAACACTACTGGATCTCGGTGGAGGGCCAGGCACCTATGCCATGGCGTTTCTTGCCAGGAACCCGACGCTTCGCGCTACCGTCTGCGATCGAGAACCCGCTCTTGAGGTTGCCAAAGAAATCGCCGGCACGCACAGAGCGAGGCATCGACTCTCCTACCTCCCGCTCGATTTCTCGAGAGATCCTATCCCTGGCTCATATGATGTGATCTGGTGCTCGAATGTGCTGCACATTTATTCGCCCGAAGAGAACCAGGCCATTTTTCGCCGAGCGAGGGCCGCATTGAAGCCGGGTGGCCGATTCATCATCCAAGACGCATTTCTTCACGATCGCGAAGGTTTGTACCCGGCAGAAGCAAGTTTATTTGCTGTGGCGATGTTATTGTTCACGGACGGCGGAAACACCTATTCAGCCTCGGAGACGACCAAGTGGTTGAAGGATGTCGGATTCGTCGTTGTCAAAACTCTTCCCATCAAGAAGGGAACGGAGGACTGGGAGGAGGGGGTTCTAGAGGCAATGGTCCCGGGCCCACGTTCAAAAACGACCGTCCGCCGAACACGATTAAGCAGAGATAAAAAAGTCCGCTGACTCCGCTGGCCATCAGGGATGCAATATTTCCTGAATCCTTTGCCAACGTCTGAACGACCGTTGCGATGTCCATTGCCAACCCGACCGTGGCGTAAAAGACGCAAACTACTGGAGCCCATCGAAACTGGAACCAAATCAAAAGAGCGAGTACAAGAGGTGCCAGGATAAAAAATCCGATCTTCCAATCCATGATCAGCAGAGTGGAGGCGCCCTTTTCTATGAAGAGAAACCCTGCCTCAACAATGAGGGTGCTGAGTAACAGAACCGGCAAGAGGCTTTGTCGCATCCAGTGACTATAGACTGTCGAAGAAAAGTTCGGCAATGGTGTCTTGTTGTCATGAAGATTTGAGTGTTAGCCTGTTCCATTATGGGTATCGATCAATTGGCAGAGGGACAGTTACGCGGGCAGACCTGTCTTCTGCTTTATGATGGGGAATGTCGTCTCTGCGTTTTTGCAAAAGCGAAACTTGACAAACTAAGAGTCGCTCAACCCGGAACAGGAGTCAGATTCCTAGCCTATCAGAGTGAAGAGGCCAAAATGGCGCTAGGACGAGGTTATCGTCCTGGTCGTCCTCATGTGGCGTTCTTCATTCGATCTTCAGGAGAAGTGGTTCAAGGTCTCGAAGCGTTTCTCCCTCTCATTCCTATCCTTCCAGGTGGAAAGCTTCTATTGTGGTGGTTACGGTTCCCTTCTGTAAAGCGGCTTGCCGAATGGGGTTATCGCATGGTTGCTCGCCATCGGTATCAATGGTTCGGCGAAGCCGAACGCTCCAGCCGACTTGATTGAGTAACGGTTCTTATCTTCTGAAGATCCCCCTCTTTGGAGAGAATTCTTCCTACTGCGAGGAATTTACGGACGACCTACCCTCTTTCAGAATGCGTTCAACTTTTGAGGAGGGTATATGTTGCACAGATGGGATGTATCGCAGGGTTTGGCCGGCCTGGTCCATGTGACCTATGGCTCTTCGAAAATTCTTAGCTTGGTAATTACCGTTGCCTTTAGTCTTTCATTCTCTAGTGGTGAGGCATGGAGCGGAGTCGGCACAGAAGAAAAAAAAGCAATTGTGGCGGCAGGGTTCGGTTACCAAATCGGTACCATCTCAACGATTGCGGTAAAGGTGTATGACGCTGAATCGGGCGACGTATTGTCCAATGAAATCTATGAACTAGCCGTCAGGGAAAGCGACGGTGTGAGGTCGAACCGCGGGCCGCGTATTTTTGCGGGCGGAGTGGGAAGTGGCGCTACAGATCTCTCCGATTTTATATTGCGGGTATACGACGCAAATACCGGAGTGTTTCAATGGCAGGGGCGACTCAATCTGGTGCAGCCTAGTTGGGAAGCAGGAGGAAAGGTCGTATCAACGGCACTGCCGCGGCGAGCAACCGTTACGAGGGTACATATTGTTGAAGCGACTATGGAGCAACCTGTCTTTTTACTGCGCGCAATGGATCCAGCGACCGGCGTGCTTCTGTGGGAGGATGAGTTTACGACTGTCCATACACGAATTCCGCGAGTCCAGCGGATAGCAGGTCGATCGATCCAGCCGGACAGCATTCCATCCGTGAGTTCCCACACCTTTAACTTTAGGATTCGCATGTATGATCCCAGTGGAAAGAAAGTTCTGTGGGAGGATCAACTCTCTCAGCTGAGGGCCGATGAAGGGCCTGAGCAGTCACACGGGGATCAGGCCGATGTACTTCCCGTCTGGCCTAATCAATCGCAGGAAGAGGACGCGGCGGGATCGATTTAACAGAGAAAACTACGACCGGATCCGTTCAAAGCTTTCAAGCCACTGCCGTTGGAACTGTTCGTAGGAGACAAACAATTTGTCTTGAATTGCTGCTGCTATAGTCGACTTGGCTTGTAACGCATTCAGCAACTCATCGACGGTCGCCATCCCCCATCGTTCAATTAAGTAGCGTGTTGCCGAATTGGCTTCTAGGTAGGCCACTGTCGATGCACTGGCCGGTAGTGCGCCCCACGAACCTTCCAGATAGGTCAAAGGAATGACTTTAATGTTTCCGCTCATGGCCTGATCGAGGTCGGGCCAGGCATCTCCGGCCAATTGCATAGCCAAGCCTTCATTTAGCCAGGTCGGCAATGCCTCGCGGTTTGCTCCCATACGGTCGTGCAGTAGAGCATGAACATACTCGTGACGGAGCACACTTGCCAACCACTTCCGGTCCGTGGTCGCCCCTTGAGTCGGAATTTGAATGCGTCCAAGAGTAGGATCATAGAGGCCATCGGCCCAGGCCGGGCTCCCTGTCGTTCCTTGAAACGAATCCTTGGCATGGAGGACGACCATAATCGGCTTCGAAGGAAAATGACTGAACTTCTGCCCAATCTCCCGGTAGGCTTCTTCAAGAATCTCCAGAACCGAAATCCAGGTGCTCTGATCTTCTTCACCGTCGAACTTCACCACAAAGTGAGTACTGCTCCTTGCCGCCATGTGGGATTCAACCGACTGGGCGCGGCGAACCTTTGTTGTGACGGCGGCAAGGTAGGACTGTAATGCCGGATCGTGCCGAACTCGGTCGGCTGCCTGGTCTAAGTGTTTCGCGGCCTCCTGCAGCTCATCCTGTTCTTGTAACAAGTCGGCCATGGCCAAGTGCGGAAACGGTTCATCCGGGGCCAGTTTCATCAATTTCATGAGGAATTCTGCATTCAGGGCGGGGTTTCGCTGCTCCCAGTAGGCATGGGCAAGATTCATAAGGATCACCGGATTCGAGTCCTCAAGATCCGCGGCATTCTTGAATGCTCGGACGGATGCCCGTGTGCCATTAAGTCGTTCCTGTTGTAACCCGAGATTATTCCACAGGGTCGCCACGAAGGTTTTGGACGTTACGTCCGACAGGACAGTCGGAGGAAGCTCTTTCAGTTTCGTTTCCGCGAGCGACAAGTTATGTTTTTCAATCTCATCTCGAATGGCTTCCAGCAAGGTTTCATGCGGGGTAGGCGGTACCACGCTTTGATCGAGTATGCGAACCGATTTCGCCTCACTTTCGGACGCCCTGCTTTGCGGCAGAGGGGGAGGAGGAGCTACCGGTTCGATGGTTTCACCGAACTGCGCCAATTGGGGGAGTGGGGCAGACCTTAAGAAGAGATTGTAGCCAATCACCAGAGTCACGGTGACTGCAAGCGGTATCAGAATATGTCTAATATTGCGGCGGTACATGGTTGGTTGAAACCAGTGTAGCAGCCTAAGAAAATGCGACCAAGCAATCCGGTAAAACGAGCTGAGCATTCCGACACGGTTCTGCATAGTCCGTTGAGCGTTGAAAAACGCTGTGCTACGATCCCGACCCTATGCAGGCTCCCACTGAATCGAGTCCGCACACGCCGTTTCAGGAGTGGTTGGATCGCATCGCGCGGCCGATCGAGTTTGCGAGCCGAGATGATTGTGCCCATCTCCGGGCCATCACAAACCTGAGTTCATTTATTTCGTCACAAGTCTTGGCTGCCCTTTGCCACGACGTGTATCCTAAGGCCATTGAAGCCCGCCTCATTTCATTGCGGGACCTCTTTATCGATTTTCAGCCGGCGCTCCCCTTCGATGAACAACGTCGACGATTACAGGCTGCCGTGTTGCTCATTAGGGCGCTTCGAGCCGTTGACCAACAGAAGCTCACTCGGCTGAAAGATTCACCGACGCAGGTCTCCTGTCACTCAGGAGTGACGGTCGGCAGATCCGATCTGTGGAATCTCCCGGTCCGGTTCGCCAAGGGCGTTGGGCCGAAACGCACGAATGTCTTGCAACGATTGCATATCGAGACGGTGGAGGATGCGCTCTGGACCATCCCGTGGCGCTACGAGGACCGTTCGGTCATGACACCGATCGGAAATCTCGTCCCGGGAATGGGTGCCTCTGTTTGTGGGATCATCGGAAAATGCGAGGCGAAGCGGACAAGGAATAGACGGTTGAGTGTAGTGGAAATCGGCATCGAAGATCACTCTGGGCGAATGCAGGTCGTGTTCTTCAATCAACGATACTTGGAGGAGATTTTTACAGTCGGGACTCGCGTGATGATGAGCGGGCGAGTGCTTTCAGGCCGGCAAGGATGGATGGTCCCGCGCATGGATGTGGCGCAATATGAAATCATCGGAGAAGATACCGAATCGACACTGCATGTCGGCCGAATCGTTCCGATCTATCACGAGACCAAAGGGTGGACCTCTCGCCAGATGCGCGTGCTAGTGAACAATCTATTGGCGGACCATGGCACAGAGTTCCAGGACCATTTGCCTGTGCCACTTCGAGCAAGGCAACGGTTGATCTCGATACATGAAGCCCTCCACGATATCCATTTCCCCAAGATCGGCACCGATCTTCAGCTTCTGGAACGAGGAAAGACATCGGCGCATCGACGCTTGGCGTTTGAGGAACTCTTACTGCTCCAACTGGCCTTAGCGACCAGGCATCGATCGGTTCACGAAGAGCCGAAGGAACTGCGGTTCAACCCTCGGACACCTCTCTTGCAACAACTTAGTCGTCTGTTGCCGTTTCGTCTCACGACGGCCCAAGATCGAGTCATTCGTGAAATATTTCGAGACATGATTTCGCCGCGTCCCATGAATCGTCTGGTGCAAGGCGATGTGGGGTCCGGGAAAACGGCGGTTGCCCTGTATGCATTGGTGATGGCCTGTGGTTCAGGCTATCAGGCCGCGCTGATGGCGCCGACCGAGATACTAGCGGAGCAGCACTATCGTAATCTTTCCGGAACGTTGCAGGCCCTGGGACTACACACGATTCTCGTGCGTGGGGGAGCGCCATCCTCGGTGAAAAAGACACAGGGTGAGAAACTGGCATCGGGTGACGTTCAGGTAGCGATTGGCACACATGCCCTCATTCAACATGGGGTGAGATTCAAAAACTTGGCTTTGGCGGTGGTCGATGAACAGCACAGGTTCGGCGTCCTGCAGCGAAAGACACTGATCGACAAGGGTTATAAGCCGGACGTGCTCGTCTTGACGGCCACGCCCATTCCCCGGACATTGGCGATGACGGTGTATGGTGACCTTGACGTATCGGTTATCGATGTGCTGCCGCCGGGGCGAAAGCCGGTGCGGACATTTCTTTTTCATGACACGCAGCGCCGGCGTGCGTATCAAATTGTGCGCGATGAATTGCGGGCCGGAAGACAAGCGTATGTAGTCTATCCACTCGTGGATGAATCGGAGAAGTCCGACCTCCAGGCAGCGATTCAAGGAGCCGAACAGTTACAGAACGGGGAATTTCACGACTTCCGTGTCGGCCTGCTGCATGGACGCATGAAAGCCGCCGAAAAGGAAGCGGTGATGGCTGATTTCAAGGCCGGAACGATCCAGCTATTGGTCGCGACCACGGTGATTGAAGTCGGAGTCGATGTGCCGAATGCGACCGTCATTCTGATCGAACATTCCGAGCGGTTTGGCCTGGCACAACTGCACCAATTGCGTGGACGGGTAGGGCGGAGCGACCGGCAATCGTATTGCCTCTTGATGGCTCAGTATCCGGGACGGGGAAAGACGCAGTTGGGAAGACGTTCGATGGGAAGTGGGGAGTCTATGCCTTCGGCAACGGAACGGCTTGAGGCGCTTGTTCGGTCGAACGACGGATTTGTGATTGCCGAGGAAGACTTGCGGATCAGAGGCCCCGGGGAGTTCTTTGGGTTGCGCCAATGGGGGATGCCGGAGTTTCGTGTGGCGAATCTGGTGCGAGACGGCGATCTGTTGCAGCAGGCCAGGCAGGAGGCCTTCTCGCTACTGAAGTCGGACCCACGATTGAAAGAGCCTGCCCATAAAGGATTGCGCGAGGCGATGCTACGGAAATGGGAGCAGAAGCTCGAACTTGGATCGATAAGCTAGGATATCGATGGGATTTCTGCAACGACTGAAAGATGACTTGCGGGCCGGGGTCGCCACCCTGCGCCTGGGGACCGTCCATGCTGCCGGCCGTGCATTGGAAGAGACCGAATTGCTCCGCATGAGGCTGGAGCTTCGCAAGCTCGACCGGCAACTTTCCGATCTGTACAAAGACATCGGCGAGCGAGCCGTCGACATGAAGGAACGGGGCGAAACGGCCGAGCGCGTCGTGTATGACGCTGGGATCGTGCGTCTCGTCAAGGAGGTCGAGATGCTCAAGGAGTCGCGGAGGAAATTGGATGTTGAAATGGAAGAAATTCGGAATGAGCAATGAGTGAGCCGCGTCGGCACGCGCGACGATTCGCCGGTATCGATATCGGCACTCTTACCTGTCGTTTGTTAATCGCGGATCT
>NZ_JBLYIG010000712.1:0-1557 GCF_049222245.1 Nitrospira sp. BLG_2
CATTTGAAATTTAGAATGTCGTTAGTTGAATTTGTCGTTGTGGTCCGAGTCGTTGGGGTGTCGGGCCGCCTTGCCTGCAACGTTTTGTGTTTATGACGGCTTGGGGATAGGAGTGTTTGTTAAATGACGAAGGAATGACAAACACGACTGCTCCGAAGCTGTCCACCGTTACGAAACTAAATAAAGAAAACGAAAGTGCAATGAACACCAAACCCCCAAGCTGGCATAAACACGGTGTTACCGCCCGTGCTTTGTCCCGCGTTAATTTGAGCACCTTTATACACTCGTATTTCTGTAACTGAACTTGTGCGGTGGGGCAACTTAGGGAACTCTCTCTCGGTGTACAGCTATTGCCCTGTTTTAATTTTACGTGCGTGGTGGCATCACTCTTGCCTTAGCTTTGGTTGAGGGTAGCAAGTGTGGCTAAGGTATGTGTGCTGCTGCGTTGGCGAATGTTTTCGGTGAGAACGAAACTCAATGCAAACTTAATTCTGCACTTTTTCTTTTGGCTTTTTCTTTATCCTGTACTCAAAACCAATTCTTGTATTCAGTCTATCGTTGTAGGGGCTTTTATGCCTTGGGTCAATGATATTGTAAAGAACCAGAATTGTCCCCTTTAAGTTTTTGGTAATTCGGTACTCTTTTTTCAGTCCTGTCATTGTGCTCCAAACCCATTCTCGTTGTCCAATTGTTGGGTCTGTCCGGTTGTATGAAACAAATGTATTCATTACCTCTAATTCAAAATGGGCAATAAATCCTTTGCCAAGGCTGTAATTCCCAAATACTCTTGGCCCGTAAATGGAAGCGTTATGGTTCCAGTATGAATTGTCTTGGCCGCGTGCAACTCTTTGATTCCAGCCGATACCTGTCGTTATTCTGCTTGTTAGTTTGTAGCCTGCATAGCCGTAAATGTCAAGTAGATAGTTATTTTTAAACTGATATTGAAAGGAAACGCCTGGGATGAGACGTTCAGTTAATGGTTTATCCTTCATTTCATTTGGTACTTTTTTAGGAATGTCTTTAATGCTTTGCACACTGGAATACTTCTGTTTGTATTTAGAAACCTGCTCCATTGACTTAGAGAGTAGTTCCTCCTTTCCTGTAAAGTGATTTATTGCCTGCTCTTTTAATTTTTCTCTTACTGCATCTGGATTATTAGCTGGAATTTGGTCTATTGGGTTCTTTAAATTTTTCAATTCATTTATTCCGTCAAGGTTACCAAAAGCTTGTTCTATGGCTTTATCTGGATTTGATTTAAGCTGATCCAGTACTGAAAATTTTTCTTTTAAGCCTGTGAGATTTTCCTGAATGCCTGTTAATCCTTCTGGTGTGTTAAAGAGTAATTCATTATTTATTTCAGACAAATCTGGTGACAAGTCAATCGCTGAAAAATCGTTAAATGATAGCTCAGGAATTTTAGGTAACTCAAAACTGGAAACACTTGTAACGAGAGCAGATGGAATATTTACATTAGGAATATTTAAATCGGGTAAATCAGCACTATGCAGATTAACGTTGGAAATTCTTTCTGCAATGCCTAACGAATCAATTCTTGAC
>NZ_JBLYIG010000713.1:0-1934 GCF_049222245.1 Nitrospira sp. BLG_2
CCACCACATGTACTCCTGCCCTTTGGAGAAGAGCCAGGTCGACTTATCGGCCATGCTGCAGGTCTGACAGGCCAAACAGCGATTGATGTTGAACACAAAGGCAAACTGCCACTTCGGATGCCGTTCCTCGTAGGGATACAACATCTTGCGGCCCAGCTGCCAGTTATAGACTTCAGGCATAGTGTCCTCCGTAAGGCGTGAGGCGTGAGGCGTGCGGCGAAGGAGCTGAAGTCGGCTTCACCCCCCTCACCCCTGACCCCTCACCCCTCACAGGTAATTAGACTTTAATCTTAATATGTTCGCCTTTGAGCCACTTGATCATGAACTCGTTTTCTTGCCCGGGCGTGAAGCCGGTGCGCACCGGTTCCCACGGGCCCCGCGCGCCGATGCCGCCGTCTTCCGCCTTCGTGATGCGGATCAAGCATTCCTTCGGCACGGTATTGACCGCATGGTGGTCGATTTCAAACCCCCATTTCATCTTGAGCCCATTGGCACTTTTGCCCGGGAGCGAGTCGGTTTGATGCATCGGCATGAGCCAGCTGCGCGTAAAGGACTGCTGGGCCCCGTATCGGAAGTTGGATTGATAGCCGGTATCGATCGCGATCGCGCGCCCGTCGGGGCGCGTTTCGTGGCCCTTGACCGACTTGGGCGTCGAGACGAAGGGCGCATGCTTGGCCATCGTCACGTGGTACGGATAGGACGGGTTGTACTTCGCGCGAATCATCAGCCGCGCCACCTTGTAGTACGGATCGCTCGGCTTCCAGCCGCGGTAGGGGCGGTCCACCGGATTGCCGTCGATGTACACATAGTCCCCGTCGTTGATCCCCCGGTCTTTGGCTGCTTGCGGATTGATGTGGACTTGGTGCTCCCCGACGCCGGGGGTCCGCTTGTCCATGCGATAGGGATCGCCGAAGTTCGACTCGTAGATCTGCACCCAGTCGTTCACCGACCATTGACTATGGACCCGGTGCCGCGTCTTGGGCGTCACGCAGTAGAACTGGTAGCCTTTTTCCCACAAGGGGTTGCTGTGCCGCTTGATTTCGACCCATGACAACTTGATATTTCGAATGGTCTTATCGTCGTGGTGCTGGGCCGTGATCGGAATGCCATAGTCGTCCGGCCGCACGTACGGGTTCGTCGTGAAGATGGCGTTCGGCAAGTACGGCGTCGCCTCCGGCCCTTCGCGGTGCACCACGAAATTTTCGCCGTACTCGATGGCTTCCGGTTCGATCCGATAGGTCTCGATCCGCCCCGACCGGGTCCACTGCGGCTTCGACTCGTTGGTCTCTTCCCAGAGGGGATGCCGCGGATAGGTGCGGACCATCACCATCCAGCCCTTTTCCGACTTTAACAGCACGTCGGCACTGTATCCGTACAGGGTGCTGGAGGCGTCCAGGAGCCGTTGGGCGTACACATCCATGCGATTCTGGTAGACAAAATGGAAGACGTCGCGCATCCGTTTGTCGCCCGTCATCTCGGCGAGTTTGGCCGCCACCCCGGCGAACGTATCCGCATCGTTCCGCGTGTCGTACAGCGGCCGGATGCCGCCTTTCCAGATCTGGATCCACGGATTGGAGACCGTGGCCGTCATCTCGGGGTAGGTGAACTCCATCCAGGAGTTCACGGCAAAGGCGATATCGGCGTGGTTCACGTCGGACGTCATTTCGATGTCCTGGGTCATGAGACATTCGATGTTGGGGTCGACGTTCCGCACCATGTCGTAATGGTGCTTGGCATTGTTCAAAATGTTGACGTTCACGACCCACCGCAGCTTACTGGGCGTGGGCATATGGGTCTTGCCGGTAAACACCTTGCGCCCATACTTCGGCGTATTGACGATCAAGGCGGTGTCGCCGTGGTTCCAGAACCCCGGCTCTTCGCCATAATAGTAGTTCCGGTATTTGATTTCCTTTCCATGGACATTGGGATCCAGA
>NZ_JBLYIG010000714.1:0-2062 GCF_049222245.1 Nitrospira sp. BLG_2
TTAGTTAAGGTACAAGAAAAACCCACGGCCTTTTTAGAGCCGTGGGTGTTGAGTTTTTGATTACTGAACTTTTCTTAGCTCTTCAAGAAAATCCTTCTCTGCGAGAACCGCATCACCAGTTGGTGGTGACATTGGTGTGGCTACTACCACATCTCGCTCTTGCTGACTCTGCTCAGCAACAGATTCGGCTGGCTTCTTGAACTCGTTCAAGTCGAACGAAGTGTCTTCGTCTGGAATCAAACCAAGATACTTCTTCAAGGAAACCTTCATGTCTTCCATGCCCTTCAGCTTCCTTAGTGCGGCAAGGTCATGCAAGTTTTCCAGCCACACATCTGCCTCATCCTTGTCGCCAAGTGGCGATGGGTCAAGGAATTCGGACTCATCGTAGTAAGGATATGCTTCCTTACCTCTCTTAATCTTCTTGACGATTTTGAAGTCACGACCAGTCTTGATATCGCTAACGTCGCCCAAACCCTTCTTAGCAGCCTTGGCATCGCCAACGACGATTCTGATAATCTTTTCATGCAGCGTCTTGCCGATGGAAAGAATCTTCGGACCAACGTTCTTCTCGATTTCGCCCTTCTCGTTTACCTGCTGTCTTACGATACAATTGTAGTAGTATCGCTCGATAGGCTTGATAGCCTTTGCAGATTCAATCAATGCTTCTGCTTCCTTACCTTCCTTCTCATCAGCTTCACGATAGAGGGAATTGTAGTATTTGCATACTGGGCATGGATTGCGTGCATCGCAATCCAGCCATCGCTTAACACCATTGATTGTGCTAAGCTCTCTAGGACAGTGTAGATTTGATTTCTTCAAGCGATGGGTGCGGGTGGCACAAAACCACTTCTTACCCTTGGCAGGTGGCAGCAATCTTACGATTACAAAGCCTTCCTTCTCAGGCATACGAACAAAGTTGTCCAAGAAGGCATCGCCAGCCCCTTGACCTTGATTTTCAAGGCGGTCGGCTTCGTCCTGACATTCAGCCAAATTTAGTGATTCATAGTTCTGCGACATAGTAAAACCTCCGTTAATAAAAGTTAATTGCCGCCGTTGGTAGCTCCAACGACTCTTATATTAACTTAATCGGTTTTTATGTCAACCAAACTTAAATCTTTTCTAAATTTTTCCTAAGTAGTTCTCCTGTAAGGTTCTTGCTTAGGTGCGGCTGCTTTTTCTTCTTCTTCCCACCGTTTATTTTCACGGATTTTCTTCCTTAATGCCAACCGCCTATTGAGCAATTTCTTTTTTACTTCCCGCTCCCGCTCTTTTCGCTTTTTAAAATCGGTCATCTCTTGCCTCGAATATCTACCATTTCAGGCTCAGCCACCACGCCATCATAAGACAACTTAGGATTGCCGCCACCACCATTAGCACTACTCCCTTGGGAAACACTAAATCCACGCTGAAGAAACTGATCTGCTGGCACAAAGTATTCGTCAGAAACACTAACTTCACGCTTATGGTCATCCATCATTGTGTAAACCAATACAGCAAACTTGTTTGGATGCGGTGCTTCAGAAAAGACTGGATAACGCTTTTCAGGTGTAAATGCTAACCCTGAAGCCTTAACAGTCTGCAAATTACGTTCATCAGAGTCCAGAATAACCCATTTGATGGGCCTGGTGTTAGATGGTGCAGCCAAATTCCTGTTAGTCTGCATTACTGCCAGATTTGTATTCACCTGGGGCACCGTGGTCGCCTGTGTTGGCTTCTCTTCAATATCCTGGACCACTATGTTGGCAGCACCATTAAGGATGAATTTCTTGTTCTTAATGACAATACCACCCTTACTCTCACGAAAGCTAACCTTCTGCTTCTTGTATTCGGAAATCTCTACGTCGAAAATCCAAATGTCACGCCTAGCCAACTGAGCTATCACTATCGAAGCCAGTTTTTCCAAAGGAACTTCTTCAAAAGGCTCACCAACCTTTTCCTTTAATTCCTTGACTTCGCTCTTGTTGTAGCTGCCTTCCTCATCTCTCGCGTGATACTTGTAAATAACTTCAAAACTCATATTAAACCTTTCTAATTAAGCCTAACCCGTATGTAGTGCTAACTA
>NZ_JBLYIG010000715.1:0-1965 GCF_049222245.1 Nitrospira sp. BLG_2
CCGATCCTGCTCAAGGACTCGAACTTCAAGATGAGCACGGGGGACGAGGCGGGGAGCATCGGCGGGATGATCTCGGGGAAGATCAAGGGCAAGTCGGAGCCCCAGATGTACTCGTTCGACGTGAAGATCGACGGCAAGAACCCGGTGCGGCTGCTCGACATCATGCTGAACAACGACAAGAACACGCCGCCGTTCCCGGTCCTGCAGCCGCCCTCGATCGTGGTGATGGTCCCGGCGCCCGAAACCTCGACGCCGCCGAACCTCACCAAGTTCGACATGCCCGAAGGCGAACAGGAGAAGGCGCAGTAATGGAGAAGCTCATCGTCAACCTCTCGAGCAAGGACCGGACGGTCCACTCCAAGGCCGAGCTCGACAAGAAGGCGAAGGTGCGCCTGTACTGGTTCCTCGAGCCCGGGCCGAACAACACCCCGCTCAAGTGGGTGCCCGCCGCCGACCGCGGCGGCTTCGGCGAGGCGGGCGTGATGAAGTTCTCGATGAACACGGACTCGAACGGCGTCTGCGAGCACGACGACTTCCGCCTCTCGGCGTGCGGCCTGGACACGTTCAAGGTCTCGGTCGGCAGCAAGAAGGACGGCTCCGACAAGAAGACGAACAAGGAGTACGAGGTCTGGCGCCGCGTGTATCTGTCGGTGCGCTACATGGACTCGAAGTTCGTCATGCCGCTCGATCCCCTCCACACCGAGTACCGCAAGCACGGCATCTGGCCGAAGGAGATCCCGCCGGGCGGCGGCTCGGCCAAGGTGAAGTACCAGGAGGTGATCACGAAGGACACCGAGCCCGACGCGATGATGCAGCCGGTGACCGAGCACAAGCTGGAGGGCCGGGTGCTCCTCGTGGATCGCATCTGGCTCGCGTCCAAGCGCGAGTTCACGGTCCAGTCGAACGGCAGGCACATCCAGTTCGACGTCAGCCCGTTCGTCTCGGACCCCCAGCCGGGCTGGATGCTCTGGGACCACCCCCAGCCGGGCACCTGCACGGCCGGAGGCGTCGGCATCGGCAGCTACGACGTCACGCAGTACATGACGCGCACCGGGGACCTGGAACTGACCGTGAAGGTCCCGAACGGCACGCCCGCCGCGACGGCGCTTGACGAGGCGAAGGCGCGGGGCAAGCTGTCGTGGACCTTCAAGGTCTGGTTCATCGAGATCCTGAACGGCTTCGCCTACGAGAAGGACGGCACGATCGTGATCGCGAACCGCACCCGCGGCCAGGCGCCGCGGCCGCTCGCGCCGCGTCAGGGCACCGTCATCCACGAGGTGGGGCACGGCCTCGGCATGGTGCCGGCGAAGATCCAGGAGTACAACGAATTCAACGGCAACCCGATCAAGTCGGGCCTGAAGAAGAACCCGACCCACTACCAGAACGGCGGCGGCCACTGCAAGACCGCGGCGGGCGGTTCCAACCCGGACTACATCGACGGCACGTGCGTCATGTTCCACTACGGGCACAATAGCCGCACGTTGCAGTTCTGCGGTTCCTGCGCGCCCATCGTGAAGCGGCGCAACCTCAACCGGTCGAGCATGAAGTGGCCGTGAGCCGGGCGATCCTCGCGTTCGCGATGCTCGCCGCGCTCGTGGCGGGCCCGTCGTGCTCGCCGGGCGGGAGCGATCGCGCGAATCCCGCGCCGCCGGCCGGAAACTCCGTGGGGGAAGCGATGAGTGACGACGTCTTCGACAAGGTGGAGCTCGGGACCTTCGACTCCTCGGCCGGCACGCCGAAGGTGGAGGACGACTTCAGCGGGATTCGCATCGCCATGCCCTCGAAGGTGAGTGCCGGAGCGCTCCCGCGGTTGCCGCTGTGCGGCGTCTGGACCTTCGACGGTGGGTCGGCCGGCCGGCTGCCCCGGATCGAGGACAGCCTCGTCTACCTCGTGCGCAACGTCGCGACGAACGAGACCGCCACCGGGAACTTCCGGATCCACAAGGACCCGGTCACGGCGGCCGA
>NZ_JBLYIG010000716.1:0-2175 GCF_049222245.1 Nitrospira sp. BLG_2
CGCGATCCCCTTCCTTGATCCCTGAGACCTCGGAGCCGATCTGCACGACCGTCCCGACTGCCTGATGGCCTGGGATCAATGGCAATGTTGGTTCGGGAAGTTCCCCTTCCACCACATGGAGATCTGTGCGGCAGACTCCGCAGACGTGAATTTTAACGATGACCTGACCGGGCTGTGGAGTAGGGGAAGGCTGATCTCGAAGGTGTAAGGGATGGTTGGAGACATCACACGTGTGATCGAGCACCATCGCCTTCATTGATCATCACCTCGCATCACAGGCTTATCCTGTGGTGCCGTCCAGGTAAAGCTACGAGGGTTTCCGGGCCTTGATGCACTCAATGTCCAAGTGGATGTGGACCTCATCTCCCACGACGAGTCCGCCGCTATCGAGGACTTTGTTCCACACCATGCCGAAATCTTTACGGTTGATCGTGCCATCGGCGCTGAATCCGGCCCTCGTGTTGCCCCAAGGATCTTTGGTGATGCCGTTGAACGTCCCACTGAGGGTGACTGCTTTGGTCACGCCACGCAGGGTGAGGTCGCCGATGATCGTGTAGATATCCTCTTGCTTCTGGTACTGCTTCATCTTGTAGGTCATTGTCGGAAACTGGTCGACATCCAAAAAATCGGCATCGCGCAGATGTGCATCGCGTTTGTCATGATTGGTATCGATCGATCCTGCCTTGATCGTGGCCTCGATCGACTTCAGCGTCTTCGCGTCCGCGTCCATCTCGACGAATCCCCGGTAGTCCCTGAACCGACCCGACGTTTTGGACACCACCATATGCGCGACGCGAAACTCAATCGCCGAGTGATCCGGATCGATGTCCCAGCGAGCCACTTCCGCTTGAGTGCCGATTGGGAAGAGTGTGAGGAGAAGAGTCACCATCACCATGCCGGACGCCCAACCCGATCTGAGCGGAGTCTCTGTGCGACGTGATTCCTTCATGACATCCTCCATTGAGCGGCAGTCTCAGTTCTTCGGCGCGGTGATTGTTCGTCCAAGCTTCTGGAGGCTGCCGGTGCGGAAGTCCCGTACTCCGGCTTTTGAGCCGGTCTGTAATCGCACGTGGATATCGATCGGCTCGTTTCCGACTCCCACAGGGAAGGGTGGGAATGGTTGCGCATCAGCGATCGCATGGATGCCGGCTTGATCAATCTCAGAGGTGCCCGATCCGTCGGCAATCTGCATCAACTGAGCTTGGCCGCCGGGATAGAGCCGAAATTGCACCTGCACGGTTTGGTGGGACGAAGAGGGTGGCATGCTCAGGGTGGCACGGTTCCAACTCCGGTTCAGTAGGTCACGGACTTGGTGCCAATAGGCCGGTGTTGGTTGGGCGGAGCGAAACGGCAGGAGATCTTCCTCCACCAGCTGATCGCTGCCCAGGGGGATCGCATCAAGTACTGGCTCGGCTTGGCCGGCGGCCAGATCGCTTTCACTCGGTTGGTCTTGATTGGTTGTGAGTGATGCGTATTCATCACCAGCGGGCTTGCTGTGACCCATTGTGAGATACACAATCCGAGTCATCACACGTTCGAATTTCGTTTCGGTTGATCTGGCGAAGGTCACGTGGAGTCGAGAAACGTGTGGGCCAAGGGAGAGCCGATCTTGCGCGACGGGCGCAAGGGTGGTGGTTGCTTTCATCACGGGTGAACTAGGATCAGGTTTCAAGGGTACGATCTGCGATTCAAACTGGGCGGATTCACAGATGGCCACAAACGGCATGGAGTCCGGGGGCATTCCGCCGAGCGTAATCGACAGCTCAAGTGGTTGACCGAGTTGGACATTTCCGGAGGTATTCGAACTCGAAAAATCGAACGTCGCCCATTGGTGCTCAGAAGAACCAGCCTGAGGCGTGACGGGGAGAGACGCTGATTGCGTGTTCGCGTGAGCGGGGTCTTGATACGAGATCACACTCAACAAGCCAGCGACGACAATCAGACATGTAGCAGCTGGATGGACCATGGTGCAGGCATCCTACCCATCGCAGGATCTCGGCGCAACCCGTTTCTTTCGCGGAAAGATAGGTGTTCAGCGGTTGAACCTGGTATACAATGAATGCATGCAAGCTCTCGTGAAACACACCGCTGGACCCGGTCTAACCCTTACCGATTGGGCTGATCCCACGCCGGGTCCCCACGATGCCGTCGTGAAAGTCGCTGCCACGTCATTAT
>NZ_JBLYIG010000717.1:0-5113 GCF_049222245.1 Nitrospira sp. BLG_2
AACGGGCCCAAGACGACGAGCGTCATTTGCTCCCTCTGCGGACGCAAAGACGAAATCTCGGCAAGCCAACTCCACGCTGCAAGTCGTCCCCGCTGCACAGTTTGCGGCGGTCCTCTCAATCGGACAATCGACGAACTGGGCGCTCGTGGCCGAGGGGCGTGATCCCGGTCCACAGCCTTTGCTGGCAACCAAGTCACGATAGACACGATGTTCAGCGGTGCAAGGAACCCCCGATACTCGGTTCGGGAACCCTTGGTATCGACGCAAGTCGGTATGTAATGAGGCCTTCGGGCCGCGCTCAACCCAAAGACCCGCTCCTTCGTGCGACCCAAATTCTTGCGGCATTCAGCCGCGCTCTAGGGGGCGGTGCGCTTCCGCAGATACAAGCGAGAAAGCGTCGAGCCAGCAGAACAAATGGACGTCCCAACACGCCGGGACCAATCGACGAAATCGAAGGCGAACGACGTCCGACACGCCTACCTATCTTACCAGACCGAAAATCGTGAAAAATAGGGATGGCTGTACCAATAGCGATTTTGGCCGCCAGTTGGGGCCAGAGCCCCCCGGGCGATTTCGCCGTAAGTCGTTACGGGATGGGAGCTTGCGATAAGCTCACCGAATGGCGAGCCTAATTGCCTATCTTTCCACGTTTGTCGAGTGTGAATCAGCCTAGTTTCCCCCACAATTGCAAGCGTGCTTCACGTGCGAAGGGGGCATCGTGTTAGGCTGCGGCGTCTACGCTGATCGGCTGCGGCGTTCGGGCTGATTGTTCGCCGCTTGCGTCTCATGTCGTGCGTCGTGTGTCTCTCGGCGGTGAATAGGGAAAGCGGTTGCGGGTGAATACGGTTGTGGGTTCGGTCTGTGTCGGCGTGAGGCGGCGCCGGGGTTGGTGATTGTTCGGCGTGGGTTTGCTGATCTCGGTTTGCGGGTTTGCCTTTTGCTTTCCCTGGCGGTGACGATTTGCCGGGTTTGGCGCTAGTCGTTCGCCGATTCTCCCGCGTTCGTAAATGTCCAGTTCATTCGCAGCCGTGAATTCTTCCAAGATTTTTCGGCGTGCGTCGTGAGGCGTGGTTTCATCGGCTGCGGTTGCGGTTATCGGCTGCGGTTTGCATCGGCTGCGGGGGATGATCTCGGAAAACTGCTCTAGTCTCACTGATGGCCGGCCGATATGTTTTGCCGGGCCGCGACTATCTCGGCATGGTCAATGCCGGTCTGCGGTCTGTGTTTGGTCTGCTGCTGCTACCACTGCGGCGGGCCGTCTTCTATGGGAGTCTGATTCTATGGGTTCTTCTAATCCTGCTGCTGTCGTTGCGCCGGTCGTTCTCGGTCCTGGTATGTCGGCCGTTGAAGCGGTCCAGTATTTGCGCGAGGGGCGCACTGATCTGGAAGCGTTGCGGGCGTGGGCCATGTCTACGGTCGTCGAGATGACGAAAGAAAACTCCATGGCGCTCATGTCGTCGGGACTGAGCATTCCCGATTTCTGCGAGATTAACGAAAAGCAGAAAGAGTTTGCGAAGGGTACGGCGCGAACGGTCGGCGGGTTTCGGATTACCTTCTCCAAGCCGGGGCGTATCGTGTTGAACGGGCTCAAGCCCAACTCGAACGAAGCCGGCAAAGGCGGGTTTGATTTCGCCGTTTTCCCGGGTGAGCTTTCGCGCCTCTGCGATGGTCTGCCGTTGGTGCTCGAATCCATGCTTGATGCGGCGGGGAAGATGATTCCCGCCGGAACGAAGGTCAAGGTCGTCTCGAAGGAGTGGGAAGCCGGCCGCGCCGCCGGGAAGACGGAAGCGCAGTTGAAGACGGCCGGCGTCGCCAAGCTCGTCGAGGTCGTGCATCCTCGCGCCGGTCAAGAGTCCGTCAATTGGGGCGATTGCGACAAGCCCGCTACGGTCGCCAAGCTGCGCGGCGTGCTCGAAGCGCTGCGGGCCGTTAAGCCGACGGGCGATGCGGTCGCCAAGTCCTAGGCGCTGCGGCGTGTGACGTGCGCCCCATCGGCAATCTGCGGACTGCTGAGGGGGCGTTGTCGTGCGCCGGGCGTTGTGTCCGGTGGTTTCGTGTTCCGGTCGTGCGCTGCCTACCATCGGCGCGCGGCTGATTTCTTGGGAGTCCTAGCATGTCGCGTTTCTCTCATGTGCTCTTGTCGTCTGCTGCTGCACGGGTGCGCGGTCCGTCCTATCGGCGCGGCGATGAGCCGGCGCGGGTCGTCTCGCCGGCGCGTCTGCAATTCGTGCTCGAATATTGCCGCGCTGCTGATGCGCCGGCGTCCGATTTCCGATTCTTTGCCGCTCACCGCATTTGGCAGAATGCGGAGTCAATCGGCGTCGTGTAGTCGTCTGCGGGATGATCTCGTCTTTCTCTGCGCCCCTCGTCGACGTGTTCGGCGGGGGACGCGGGCTCTACGAATACGAGAGCGAGGCGACGGCGCGCTTTCGTAAGAGCATTGCCGACGATTGGCGTGAGTGCCGTCAATTGCTCGTGAAGAACGGTTACATTCCGCGTCGCGTGGTTTCCATCATTCGGGGCGAACAACCGGAGTCGTTGCGGGTATGAACGACCGATTGCAGAGCGAGCCGCCGCGTCCCCCGCGTCCCCCTGCGCCACGTTTCGGCGAAGGGGCGGCGCTGGTCGACGTGCGGCCTGGAATCCTGGGCGACTTCATTCGCCTGGGCGGGTTAAAGTGTCCGTTGTGCGGGGGCGACGTCGCTTCCGAGGACTGGATGCAGGACGGGCGTACGATCACCATGTCGTGCGCTTGTGAAACCTGCGAGTTCACGTGCGTCGCCGAGTTTCGACTGGTCGATGCCGAGATTCGCCGTTAGTCGTTAGTTCCGTGGAACTGCCGTCTGAATGAGGGACGGCGGTTTTCGATTCGGGTATGGTAGCCGGCGAGCAGTTTTGCCGGCCCGACAATCTCACGATGTTCAGGGAGTTGCGTATGTCTCACGTCGTTACGATCAAATGCGAGTTGCGGGATCTCGCCGCAATCGAGGCCGCGTGCAAGCGTCTCGGTTGGACGTTCAAGCGTGGTCAGAACAAGTTCGAGTGGTACGGCACGTGGGTTGGTGACTACAGCGGTCAGGATGCCGCGTACATTGCCGCCGACATCAAGCCGGAAGATTACGGGAAGTGCGATCACGCGATCGGCGTGCCGGGCGCCAAGTACGAAATCGGGCTCATCGCTCGTGAGGGGAAGTTCCTGCCCGTGTTCGACAACTGGTCGAGCGGCGGCTTGAAGGGACTCACCGCGGCTAACGGTCTCGGCGGTTTCATTCAGGCCTATAGCGTGGAGAAGTCCAAGAACGAACTGCGTCGCAAGGGGTATTCCCCCGTCGAACAGACGCGTGCCGACGGTTCCATCGTCATCACCGCGACGGCCGTGTAGCCTCGCAGCATGTCCGGTTATCCGTCGTTTTGAGTCGAATTTGTCAAGTTATCACGAGGCCGCCATGCAGAAGATCGAAGTCGTCGTCACGCCGCAAGGCGAAACAACCGTCACCACCGTCGGATTCAAGGGTAAGTCGTGCCAAGATGCGACTAAACAGCTTGAGCAGGCGCTGGGCATCGTCCAGAGCGAGCAGAAGTTGCCCTCGTTCTATCAGACCGAAGGCGCGTCGCAGCAAGCGCGTCAGTAGGTTTCCGTTTGCAATCGTTTGACCATCTGCGTATTGTCACCACTACCACGTTACCAGGGAGTTCGTATGGCTATGGCTACCACCGTTCGCACCGCATTGCAGACGCGTTTGACGGAATACGTCGACGCGTGTTTCACCGGCATCTACGTCCAGACGCACGAGTTCGACGAGGCGATTCGCGAGATCCGTGAAATCGCTCCCGACAACAAGTGGGACGTGCTGACGTTCGACATGGACCGCGGCTTGAGCCGTGGCCCGGGGAAGGCGGATAACAACCCCGATCCGATCAACGCCGTCCGCGTGCTGGGCGATACCCGCTCGTATCAGTCGGGCGGTTCGACGTTGCTCGTGGTCCCCGCGTTCAATCGCTTCCTCGGCGACATTTCGCTGATGCAGACCGTGCAACGCGTCGTGTCCGAAGGGAAGGAATTCCGCACGTTCGTCGTGATCCTCGCCCCGAGCGTCCAACTGCCCGTCGAGTTGGAGAAGCAATTCGTCACGATCGAACACTCGCTGCCCGATCGTGAGACGCTGCTGGCCGTGATGCACGGCGTTGCGTCCGACGACGACATTCCGACCGACGACGCGGAGTTGTCCAAGCTGCTCGATGCCGCGTCCGGTCTGACCCGCTACGAAGCGGAAGGCGCGTTCTCGTTGTCGCTGGCCCGTCACGGCAAGCTCGACGTCAGCGTGTTGTGGGAACTCAAGCAGGGAATGCTCAAGAAGACGGGCACGCTCGAACTGCATCGCGGCGGCGAATCGTTCGACGACCTGGGCGGACTCGAAGGCCTCAAGACGTTCTGCAAGCGGGCGTTGCTCTCGGCGAGCACGAAGGCCAAGGCCAAGGGCGTGTTGCTGCTGGGCGTGGCGGGCGGCGGTAAGTCCGCGTTCGCCAAGGCGCTCGGCAACGAGACGTCCCGTCCGACCGTCATGCTCGACTTTGGTGCTCTCATGGGCGGCTTGGTGGGTCAGACCGAAGAGAATACCCGCCGTGCCCTCGCTGCGGTCGACGCGATGGCGCCGTGCATCCTCTTCTGCGACGAGATCGAGAAGGGATTGAGCGGTGCGACGGGCGGCCACAACGGCGATAGCGGCGTGTCGAGCCGCATGTTGGGCACGCTGCTCACGTGGTTGAACGACCACACGTCGGACGTGTTCTTCGTCGGCACGTGCAACGACATCAGCAAGCTCGCTCAAGTCTCGGCCGGCGCGTTCACTCGTGCCGAACGCTTCGACGGGATCTTCTTCATCGACTTGCCGTCGCCCGAACAACGCGACGTCATTTGGGATATGTACCTCAAGGCGTTCGACATCATCGACGACGAGACGCTGAGCGAAGTCGACGACCGCGATTGGACCGGTGCCGAGATCAAGTCGTGCTGCCGTCTCGCTTCGCTGCTGGGCGTCACGCTGGTCGAAGCGTCCAAGAACGTGCAACCCGTCGCCAAGTCGGCCGCCGAGTCGATCGCCGCGTTGCGGGC
>NZ_JBLYIG010000718.1:0-1525 GCF_049222245.1 Nitrospira sp. BLG_2
CAGAATTGATATTTCATATGAGATCGGGGTCTCGGTGCTTTAAGCACCCTATATGTTGAATTGCTTTCAGCGAAGGCTCGCCGCATCTCATCTTTGCCCATAATCCGAAAAATGATCCCGATCGGTGTTACTAGCCCATAAAACACCACGCCTAACAAGATCCGGGTGTTGATCCATCCCAATATATGACCGATCCACATCCATGCCTTGTGAACGGGAGCCAAAACCCAGGGCATAATAGCACCTGGCACAATGAGGGCCCCACCCAGAATAACTGCCCATAACCTTGCAGGCTCGCTGTGAACTAATGGTGGCCAGACGCCGATCACGGCAAAAATCCCTCCTACTAACAATCCAAACTGACGTAGCTCTCTGTGTGTGGCTGCGTGATCCATAATCCTTATCCCCCGTTCAGCTAGTCGAGCTCGAACTCATTCTTCCAATCAGAATCCCCTTCAAGGGGCTTCTGATCCTCCTTCTTTAGCACACAATTCTCGATCACCAGGACATCCATCTCCGTCCGCATGAAACAGCGATAGGCATCTTCAGGCGTGCAGACAATCGGCTCGCCGCGCACATTGAAAGAGGTATTCACACATGTGGCATACCCCGTCTTCTCCTCAAATGCCTGGAGCAATCTATAGTACCGAGGATTCGTCTCCTCGTGAACCGTCTGAACTCTCGCAGAGTAGTCGATGTGGGTAACGGAGGGGATATCCGAGCGTGGCACGTTCAGCAAATCGATACCCCAGAGCTCTTTCTGACCCGGGTTGAATGGGAGACGTCGTTTTTCAAGAACCGGAGCTACAAGTAGCATGTAGGGACTATCACAGTCCATTTGGAAGTAGTCGGAAACTCGTGCTCTCAACACAGAAGGTGCAAAAGGTCTGAAAGACTCGCGATATTTAATCTTGAGGTTCAATACAGACTGCATCTTCGTATTCCGTGCATCTCCTAGAATGCTACGCCCCCCAAGAGATCGTGGCCCAAATTCCATACGTCCCTGATGCCACCCCACGACCTTTCCAGCTGCCAGCTCATCGGCAACCCGACCATACAGATCCTTCTCGTCTATACGACAATATACAGCCCCCAGAGTCTTCAGCCTTGCCTCGATATCCTCATTGCTAAACGCTGGCCCAAGATAGCTCCCCTTCATTTTGTCGCGACAATTGTCTGCAGCCCTGGGCTTGCTCTCATACTGATGCCATACGCTTAGTGCAGCACCCACAGCCCCACCTGCATCTCCGGCGGCGGGCTGGATCCAAAGGCCTTTGAATGGTCCCTCGCGGAGCACCCGTCCATTCCCGACGCAGTTGAGCGCTACCCCGCCTGCTAAACAAAGATAGTCGACTCCTGTTTCCCTATGCATTGTTCGTGACAGCCGCAGCATGACCTCTTCCGTCACTTCTTGAATCGATCGAGCCAAATCCATTTCGCGCTGACCTAATTTCGACTCTGACTTGCGAGGCGGCCCCCCGAATACATCGTCGAATTTCCGACTCGTCATGGTCAAGCCGGTACA
>NZ_JBLYIG010000719.1:0-1679 GCF_049222245.1 Nitrospira sp. BLG_2
ATTGAAACAATGATCATGCAATTCTTGACGGCGGACGGACGGGCAAAACCCGGCCTTGATGGCAGAAGCGTCTGCAGGTGCCGCCGGGCACGACCGACAAGACTTCAATAGTCGTAGACGTGCTCGAGCCGTGCGCCTGCCGTCAGCACTGCGGGAATGGTCATGTGCAGGCGCGGAACGGCCGCCACGAAGCCGGTGCGGCGCACGTCCGG
Source organism: Nitrospira sp. BLG_2 (assembly GCF_049222245.1). Lineage (NCBI taxonomy): Bacteria > Pseudomonadati > Nitrospirota > Nitrospiria > Nitrospirales > Nitrospiraceae > Nitrospira > Nitrospira sp. BLG_2. The sequence continues at coordinate 213 of NZ_JBLYIG010000719.1, forward strand.
GCTGGCGGGAAGCGGGTAGGCGAACAGTTCGCGCGTGCCGTCGGGCAAGTCCAGCGCGCCGTTGGACAGGACGGTGACCAGGATCTCGTCATTGCCGCCGATTTCGACGAAGGAAACGCCTTGTTCGATGAGCCGCGGGATCATGTCGGTGAACACCTGATAGCGCCGTGTGACGAAGACGGCACCACCGTCGCCCATGTCGAGTTCCAGTGCGGTGTCGGCCTCGGGTCGCGTCGCCTCGCCCACCGGCCCCTTGGCCCAGACGTGGATGTCGAGCAGGGCCGGATCGGCGGTGGCGGCAAGTGCTGATCGGATCAGGTCGGCATAGCCCTGCTTGATCCACCAGGCGAAGCCGAAGGCGGCTCGGCGCTCGGCGAAGCGGACCTCGTCGTCGCCCGCCGGCCGCGCCAGCGCTTTCAGGCCTGCGCGCTCGTTGGCATAGGGGAATTCGTACCACGGCACCTGGTCGAGGAAGGCGGCATAGTCAGCGGCTGTGGTGGCCAGATAGCGGTCGGCGGCAGTCGGACTGGCGGCGATGGCCCCGGTGATGCGGCCGACCGTATTCTCGTAGACCGACTGCAGCGCGAGCTCGATGGTGTGGCTGGTGCCGATGACGGCGAGCATCTGGTGGTTGGCGAAGTTGAACGGATGGTCCGAGCTTGCCCGGATGACCATCGCATAATCCTGCCAGAAGCGGCCGATATAAGCCCAGTAGGGAAAATCGCTCGGGCTGTTCCTGGCGACGAAGCCGGCATATTCGCGCGCCGCATAGACGATCGCCCATTCCGGATAGGTGAGGAACGTCGATTCCTCTGGCCTGACATAGTCTGGGATTTCGGTACGCACCTTAGCGGCGAGCGCCTCCGCAGGGCGCCCTTCAGCAAGACCGGGGAGAGGGGTGGCGGGCAGGCTGGATGTGCTCAAGAACCCATAGGCAAGGCCAGCAATCGGGATCAGCACGATCAGGACGACCAGCCAGAAGGCGACCTTGGCGAGACGCTTCAGCCAGCGGAACAGGAACATGGCCTCAGGCCATCGCGGCGCGGGCGCGCCCGGCCAGCCAGAAGCCGACGAACACGGCGAAGCCGCCAATCGCGAGATGCGGCGCATTGGCGAAGAAGCGCGTCGGCATTTCGATGTCGTCGAACGACCGGAAGCCGTTGATGAAGATACCGCCGTCGAGGCAGCCGGAGCCGGTTATCAGGCCGAGCACACCATCGAACAGGTAGACAGAGCCGAACAGCCGGAAATAGAGCACTGACTGCTGGTGCGAGACGAAGGCGGCGACCAGCGCCCAGACGCCCGAGAAGGCGTGCAGCAGATCGTCGTACCACTGCAGCGAGAACAGGCCGAAGAGGTAGCCGTTGGCGTCGTTGAAGGCCGGTACGTAGCCGATGCCGACAACGAGGAAGAACATCGCGGCGTAGAAGACAGCAAGTTTCTGGATCAGCGTCATATCGAACCCCT
>NZ_JBLYIG010000720.1:0-2184 GCF_049222245.1 Nitrospira sp. BLG_2
GGCGAGATCCTCGAGGGTTACTCGAAATTCTCCGAGTTCGACCCGATCGAGGCGACGCTCATCGAGGCGCTCCGGGCGCTGCGCATGGTGCATTACGCCGCCTGGCTCGCGCGGCGCTGGCACGATCCGGCATTCCCACAGGCGTTTCCCTGGTTCGGTGAAGCGCGCTACTGGGAGCGCCACGTCGCCGAGCTCGAGGAGCAGCTCGGTGCCCTGGCATCAGAAGACTATTGAATCAATCGGTTAGCGCGCTTTGCTGACGTAGATTCCAGACGCCTGCCAGCGTACAATGCGCGGCTTTTTATGATTCAGAACCTCCGCAACATCGCGATCATCGCGCACGTCGACCACGGCAAGACCACGCTCGTGGACAAGCTGCTGCGCCAGTCGGGGACGCTCGATGCGCGCAAGCCCATGACCGAGCGCGTGATGGACTCGAACGCGCTCGAGCGCGAGCGCGGCATCACGATCCTCGCGAAGAACACGGCGATCCAGTGGCGCGAGTTCCGGATCAATATCGTGGACACGCCCGGACACGCCGACTTCGGTGGCGAAGTCGAACGTGTGCTGTCCATGGTTGATTGCGTGCTGCTCCTCGTCGACGCGGTCGACGGTCCGATGCCGCAGACGCGATTCGTCACTCAGAAGGCGTTCGCGCACGACCTGGCGCCGATCGTCGTGGTGAACAAGGTTGACCGGCCCGAAGCGCGGCCGGACTGGGTCGTGAACCAGACTTTCGACCTGTTCGATCGCCTCGGTGCCAGCGAACGGCAACTGGATTTTCCGATCGTCTATACGTCCGCACTGCAGGGCATCGCCGGCTACGCGCCCAATGCGATGACGGCGGACATGACGCCCCTGTTCGAAACCATCGTCGCGCGCTGCCCGGCGCCGGATGTGGACGTGGACGGCCCGCTGCAATTGCAGGTCAGCCAGCTCGACTACTCGAGCTATGTCGGATCGATCGGCATCGGGCGCATCCGCCGGGGGACGCTGCGCCGCGCCATGCCGGTCGCGGTGGTCGACCGTGACGGCAATGTTCGCCAGGAGCGAATTGGCCAGGTCTTCGGGTTCATGGGCCTGGAGCGCGTCGAGGTCGAGGAGGCGAGGGCCGGGGACATCATCGCCTTTTCTGGCCTCGAGGCGCCGAAGATCTCCGACACGCTCTGCGACCCGGCGACGGTCGAGGCGCTGCCTGCGCTCGTGGTCGATGAGCCGACGATCAGCATGACGTTCGAGACGAATACGTCGCCGCTCTTCGGCCAGGAAGGCAAGTTCGTGACGAGCCGGCAGCTGCGCGAGCGGCTGCTGCGCGAGACGCTCTCGAACGTGGCGCTTCGGGTCGAGGAGACGGACGACCCGGACCGGTTCACCGTCTACGGCCGCGGAGAGCTGCATCTCGGCATCCTGATCGAGAACATGCGCCGCGAAGGGTACGAACTCGCCGTGTCGCGACCGCGCGTGGTCGTGAAGGAAGAGGGCGGGCAGCGACTCGAGCCCTGGGAGCAGTTGACGGTCGACGTGGAGTCGACCGCACAAGGCGCCGTCATGGAGGCACTCGGCGCCCGCGGCGCCGAGCTCACGGACATGGTGCCGGACGGCAAGGGCCGGGTCCGCCTCGACTACAAGATCCCGTCGCGCGGGATGATCGGGTTCCAGACGGACTTTCGCACGATGACGAGCGGCACGGGCCTCATGTACCACGTGTTCGATCACTTCGGACCCGTGGTCGACCGCGCGCTCGCCGAGCGCTCGGCCGGCGTGATGATCTCCAACGGCCGCGGCCCGGTGCTGGCTTACGCGCTTTTCAACCTCCAGGAACGCGGCACGCTCTTCGTCGGGCCGGGCGATCTCGTCTACGAGGGCCAGATCGTCGGTGAGACGAGCCGCGAAGGCGACATGGTCGTGAATCCGCTGAAAGGCAAGAAGCTCACGAACATCCGCACGCAGAGCAAGGACGAGAATGTCCTCCTGACGCCGCCGATCCGCATGTCGCTCGAGCAGGCGATGGAATACATCGGCGACGACGAGCTCGTCGAGGTCACGCCGAAGAACATCCGCCTGCGCAAGCGCCACCTCTCGGAAGGCGATCGCAAGCGCGCCGAGCGCGCCGTCGGGTAACGGGTACCGGGTGAAAACATTCGAACATTCGCCGGGTTGGGCGAATGTTCGAATGTTTTCACC
>NZ_JBLYIG010000721.1:0-1749 GCF_049222245.1 Nitrospira sp. BLG_2
GCAGGCCTAGTGACGGGAGGATCTTCACCCCTGACGGACGTGACACCGAATCACTCAGGGACGACGTCGCGTTCACTGCTACTTCTGGCGACGCCGCCAGCCCGCGATGGCCATGGTGCCGGCGAGCACCATGCCTCCGCCCAGGCTGCCGAGCGACAGCTTGCCGGTCTCGCTCTCCAGATCCAGCAGCCCATGCTTCGCCTGGCCTTCGAGCTTGGCCACCCGCGCTTGCAGCTCCAGCTTCTCCTTGAGCCGCGTGTCATCATCCATGATTTCCACATAGGCCCGGTTCATGGCCGCCCAGCCCACCGTATAGGTATACCCCCAGTACTGGTGCGCCAAGCTGACATGCAACTGCACCAGGTGATCTTCGGCCATTTCGAACAGGCGCAACTCATTGGCCGCCGGATTATTCCCCTTCGACCAATAGATCTGGAAGAACTTTTCAAACCCATCCGTCTCCGGCGCCGGCGGGGCCGGCCGATTGGTCTTCTGTCCCGTCAACAGCCCGGCCTTGTACTGCTCCTCCACCACATGATGCGCTTCATCGTACTTATCCAACCCGGAGAAGGTGCCGTTATCCAGGAATTCCATCCAGGCCCGCGCATAGGTTTCCGAGTGACAATTGGTGCAGGTCTTCACCCACGCATCGTTCCGCTTTTCCGACCACTCCGTCTTGATGTTCTCGCGAATTCCGGGCACGAACGGATAGTTCGCCCAGCGCACTTTCCGCACGACGTTGTGCGCAATCTTGCCTTGGTACTCCATGTGGCAGTACTGGCAGGTGGGGGCGGTTTCGGCCCCTTTGGCCATCGCTTCTTTAATGGGAATATTGAAGTTCCAATGGTCTTTATCGCGCTGATACTTCAACCCGTGCTTGGACAGGTTGTACGCTTCCCAGTTGTTATGGTCGGCCCCGCTGTGACATTGCGCGCAGACCTCGGGCTTGCGGGATTCCGCCACGGAGAATTCATGCCGCGCGTGACAGGTATCGCACTTGTTCTGATTGACGTGACAGCCCGTGCAGCCGTCGGCAATTTCCCGCTGCGGCATCGCTGCATAGACTTCCACTTCGACGTTGGCCCGGTAGTCCAAGGCATGCGACGGCCGCCCCTTGGGCCACTGATCTTTCGGCCACGTGATGGTATCGCGCTCCGATTCGCGCTCGGCAAACTCCTGCAAATGGCACGTGCCGCACGTGTCGGCCGTGGCCAACCGGATATCCTTCCGGTGATCGGCTTTGTTCTTGGCATTGACCTCAAAGTGGCAATCGATACAGCCGACTTCCTTCAGCTTTTCCCCTTTGCCCAATTTGCCGATCGAGCGCAGATTCTCTTCGACGGCTTCGAGCTTGGCCTTCTTGTAGAAGGTCTCGTCCTTCGGGGTCAGCTTCCGAATCTTATCCAGGTTCGCGTGCGTGCTCTTCTTCCAGGCGGCCACCCAGCCCGGCGATTCATCCGTATGGCACTTGACGCATTGCTCGCGGCTCGCCACTTCTTTCACCGCCTGCGGGGGCTTGTAGAAGGTGTGCGGATCGAAGTACTTGCTGAACGAGACCGGCTGCCAATACTCGCCGTACTTGCCCTTCCCGGTCCCCGTCGCCGGATCCAGATACCGCTTGAGCAACGCCTCGTACAGTTCCTTCGGCGAGGCCGACCGCTCGAGCTTCAACGCCTCGTAGGTCTCCTTCGGAACGGTGGGGAAATTCGCCTGCGCCTGAACAGCGGTAAACACGCCGCAGACGACCAG
>NZ_JBLYIG010000722.1:0-52088 GCF_049222245.1 Nitrospira sp. BLG_2
AATTACATGGTGTTTGTGATAATATGTTGGTGCTTGATCCTTTTGTCGGTGCTGGCACAACCTTGATGGCGTGCCAGGAACTTAATGTCAGCGGGATTGGCATTGATCTCGATGTTGACTACTGTGAAATTACTTTTAACAATTTAGGAGCTAACAATGACAGAACTATTCATCCACCCGAATGATCCAAGCGGCGCAAGTGCGAAAAAAGGCGCTAATGCCGTTACCGACTTTGAAGCCCTTTGTGATAAGAACAGTTTGATCTACGAAAAGTGCAGCCAATACGACGATTGGCACCACAAAGACCGCATAGTTCATTTTCCTGAGGAGCCAGTAGCAGGTAAAAACTGGCCGCTCGGCACCCGCAAAGTAGACATTAAATCCGCCAAAAGCAACCGCAGGGGCGGTAAGGCAAGTTTAACCCAAGTGTGCCTGGAACTGCGTGGCACTAAGGGTGGTGGTTGGATTTTTGGCAACGAAGACAAAAACTTCATTGCGTTCCAACATGGCGACTTGTTCTATCATGTCCAAGTCAACGAACTGAAAAGCTACTGCGTCATGCTGCACGACCAAGGCATCATTGATCTTAATGCTGAGGCTAAGGTGAAAGAAAAAGGTGATTACAGTGAGTATGAAGATTTCGGAGTCTTCCGCCGACCAACCCCCGATAAGAAACGGGAGAAATTCATGTATGTTCCACTGGAACATCTGACGGCAAACGTGACTTATCAAATCCTTGATTAAACAAAAAGGCCACTCAAAAGAGTGGCCTTTTCTTTTTACCCACATTGTCTCATTAGAATCTCTGGCGAATTAGGCACGCAGCGCTGCAATACCCTCAAGTCACTCGGATTACCCGTGTAAGGTGTCTCTCGAATAATCAAGCCAGGAAAACTCGAAGAAGCTTCCTTGATAATTTGCATTGTCGCCGTCAAGAACAACTGACCGTGACGATTTACCAAGAACTCATGCTCTTTGCGATAAGGCTTGCCGTCTTCGTCCAGTTCACCACTGTCCTTCATATACATAATCTTGATATCCGCCAGACTGATAATGTCGCCATCCTGGTCAATCATCGCTTCCGAACCTTCATCCTGCTTCATACGAACAACTAACTTTCCGTCTGTGTAAGCAGCTTTTAATGCCGTAGCAATGTCCCAACCAACTGTATAAACTGTGCCGTCATGTCCAGTTACATTGATGACGAAAGCCCTGGTCTTAAATGCTTCACAAATCGACTCCACGATGATACGCTTACGGAGAGCATCTTTCTCTTCAGGAGCGCCTTCTTCCAAACGCTGTAACTCTGGTGCCTTGAGATAACGCTGTGGATCATCAGTGCGCAAGTTCCAGTTGCCAATGTAAAGATCACCAAATCGAGAATTAAAACGAGTGGACATACGAATGGAGAAGTCCTTTTCGTTGTAAATCAAGTCTTCTGTCGAAGCACCACCACCGACCTGAACCGAGCCTGTCAAAGCCGCAATAAACTTGCGATGCTGGTCTGCCTTCATACTATACAAACCTGTTAACTTGATGAAGACATTGTTCAATAGCGGCTGCGTCTGGAGAGCTTCAACAATGTGGTTGGCAACAGACGTGCCAGGATTATTGTGGTCCAAATCGTCTTTAATCAATTTCTTGATTTCTTTGGAAGTTTTCTCGATGTTGGACTGTTCACGCAAGAAGATAATGTTTAAATTGTCTTCTACGAACTTTCGCTGATAGTCGTCCAGGTTGCGGTCACGAACGTCCAAGATCATGCTTTTCATTTCCTGAACGTCGCCCTTGATGGATGCTTCCATAAACTGCTTCTTCCACATTTCAAAGTCCAGGTGCTTTTTCTCTTCGGGCATGTCTGGATATTGTGGATCGGAAGAAAAGTCTTCTTCGCCTGGAGGTCCACCCATTTGATCGGGTGGCATGTTTGCTATATTTGGGTCGCCGCCTTGTGGTTGGGCTACGCCCATTGGACTCATAGCATCAGGAGCCATAGATGAACCCATAGCAGGATCGCCTGGGCCTGTCCCCGTGCCATAACCTTGCTCCGCTAGCTTCTTCTTCGGCTTGTATTGGTCTAGGAAATCCTCAAGATTTATTCTACTCATTTGTTTCCTTTTGCTTCTGCATCTTCTGAATCTGCTTGATTAATTCTCTCTTGGCAGCACCGTCGCCAATTGTTATAGTGTTGTTTTGGTGAGCCGCAAGATATCTAGGGAAGGTGTCGCGTTCTTTCAACTTAACCCTAGTCGCTAAATCTAAAACTTTGGTCATTTTCTCAGAGATGGAGGCTTTGATTTCGAACATTTTAGTCATCGCTTCCTTGCTGGCACTGGTTGAATCGCCGTCGTTAATAACCATTTCGACAAGACTGTTCTTAACGTCATCTACTTCTTGCCGTTCTTGACGAAGGTTATTCAATATCTCCTGGCACCAACCCATCCAAACATCGTCGGGGATAAGTGCTTGTTCTTCTTGCGGCGGTTGGTTTGTTGGAACATTAACGTTCATCTGAGGTATTAAATGCTCCAAATCTTTGTTTTCTTCCATAATAAATATTTAGAGCAGCAGTATCTATTTTACCTACATCAATCTTATTAAAGCTATATACCCCTAAGGAGCAACATGGAAGAAAATTCCTACAGAGAAGTTAACGATTCCCTTAAAAATGTCTTTGCCATTACGTCTCGTATTGATGAGCGAATAAAGGTTTTGGTGGAAGGGCATAATGAATCGAAAGAAAAAATCGAGAAACTTTGTGATAACCAAATCGCTATTCTCAACCGACTTATCATTTTGGAAAACAGTAACGGCAACCGTGTTGCTCATGAGTTGAAAGAACAATTTGGCAAGCTAGAACATAAAGTTGACGATGTTTCCGAAAGACTACTTCATGTTGAGAAGGATATGACCCAAGCCACTAATAAATGGGCAGCCGTTGTCGATTTCGTTTTGAAGGTGGGCGTAGTAGTTATTGGCGCTATTATTTTGTGGAAATTGGGCATCAAACCGTAAATATAATAATAGGTGAAAAGGATATGAGCAAGAAATTTATAGAGTTCCTAGCTTTGCGAGAAAACGTTGAGGGTGGCAAAAAGGCTTCTTCCGAAGTCAAACTAGCCGATGATACGGATTATAAGCCGTTTGTCATTGACGGTGAAAACCACCCTAATTTGAGAGTCATTGTAAAAGCTTTCCTAGACAGCGATAAAGTTTCGTTGCCAGGTCCAGACGGTTATCCACAGAAGTTAACCACGCTTGACCCAGCCAAAGGCGAAACCACGCCGCGTCTAAAGAAGAAAGGTCTTTACCTAGTCGGTGGCGCTGTTCGTGACCACCTTATCGGTAAGACACCTAAAGACTATGACCTAGCTACCGATGCAGGACCAGACGAAATCCGTCTTATCCTTCGTAATGCTGGCTTCCAAGAGGTTAAACCGCAAGGCGGCGGCGGTAAAAACGCTCCTGTGAATCCTAAGTATGAAAAACATCCAGAAGCAGGCCAGAAGAACAAAATCTTCTACGCCAAGGGGTGGGATCGTGGAGGTAAAGAATTCGTTATTGGCGCTCGCGTTAATGGCGAAGAGTTCGAAATTGCTACCTTTAGAAAAGATTCCAAGGGCGGTGATGGCCGTACTCCAGATAAAATGGAGTTCGGTAGCCTAGATGATGACTCGGCCAGAAGAGATTTCACCGTAAACAGCATGTATATTCCGCTTACCTCTGCGGACGGCGCAAATGCTAAGTTGATCGACCCACACGGCGGCGCTCATCACCTAAGAGCAGGACAGATCGAATTCGTAGGTAATCCAAAGGACCGCCTCGAAGAAGATCAGTTGCGTGCCCTAAGATATATTCGCCAGGTTGCCACCCACGGCAAAAACACCAAGATTGGCGATAATGTCAAGCAAGCAATTGCTGATATTAAGGATTTGTCAGCCGTTAGTCGTGAAAGAATCCGTGATGAGTTCCTCAAGGGTCTACAACACCCTGACGCCGATCCTGTCCAATACGTCAAGATGTATAAGGATATGGGATTACTCCAGACTGTATTCCCTGATATGCAGTTCAAACTAGATGCTCCTGATGATTTTTCTGACAAAAAAGAGAAGCGATTGGCGATTGCATGGTTGCTACGAAATAACCCGCCAGAGAAGGTTGAAAAGATGCTGCACCAGGGCACTTGGACTAACGATGAAATTCGTGATATTGTCACGCTAATCAATTTGGCCAAGTGGATGAGCGATCATGGCAAGAATCCTAAGCTATTCTTGGACAAGTTCTATGACATGAAGAAGAACTTCCACAAGACAGGCATGGTTCCAAGTTTGGTAAGACAGTGGGGTGCTATGAACAAACATCCAGAAGATGTTATGCACCACTTCTTGAACCACGAACTAGACACCAAGGGTTATGTGGATAATGAACAAGGGCAGAAGGTTGTTAATCCTGCTATTAGCAAGATGTTCGGTGGACGTACTCCGCAAGGGGCCGAATTTGGCGATGCTATTAAGTGGATTGAAACTGATAAATTCCGCCAGAGATTGCAAACTAAGGAAGAAGCTGCTAAAGAAGAACAGTAAGGAGATACATGTGTTGCTGTAAGAAAAATCCACTACTTAACTTCGTAGCATGGCTCGCCTTCACCTTCTCTCTGGTCAATAGCATTGCTATGGGCATGAGAGTCTTTTGGTGGGGCGGTGGCTTTAGTGATTGGTGGATGAACTACCTAGTATGGTTCGCCATAGCAGGCGGTTTCTATATTTGGCATAAACTAAAATGAGGCTAGAATTTAGAAAATTCATGGAAGCAGCACCTCCTGGTATCAAACGAATTGTAATTTTCGATTTTGATGATACCCTAGTTCTCACGCCTACGCCCGAAGAAGGTAAACCAAAATATCAAAAAGCAACAGGGGAACCGTGGCCCCATCAAGGCTGGTGGGGCAATCCCAAAACTTTAGAGCCTCCTGTATTCAACGCAAAACCCGAAAAACTAAACCCAGCCGTTGTCAAAGCCTTTCATGACTTTAGACAAGATCAGCAAACCTATGTGGTTGTTATGACAGGCCGTATCGCTAAATTTGAAAACAAAGTCAAAGAAATCCTTAATAACTACGGCATCCATGCCGATGAATACTTTTTCAAGGACCAAAAAGACCTTACCAAGACACAAGGCTATCCCCACAAAGGAGATACGTTCGATTATAAAGCCTTCGTCATTCTTAATCGACTAATGAATCAGGAAGTGCAAACGGTAGAAATCTTTGATGATCGAGAAGAACATATACCTAGATTCGTGAAGCTTGGTAAAAATTTAAGGGAAAAGTGGCCAAATTTACAAGCAGTCATCATTCATGATGTACGTCAAAACAAAAACTACAATTTATAAGTGTAGATAGTCACATCTCTTGTTTTCGGGGTGACTATGGCATATGATTACTTCCGAGAGGTCGCCAATTTCTTTAAGAACAGCAATTTAGTGCATGAGCCTATTAGCGTTCGACGTGTTAAATTAAGGCAAGGACTCGACGGGCAATGTGAGAAGAAACACAACAGATTTATTATTAAAGTCAATCCAAAACTCAGTGAAAACTACTCCATTGATGTTCTGATACATGAAGTCGCTCATGCGGTTGCCTGGGACAAAGATACGGACATTCACGGTCCAAATTGGGGTAGGGCATACAGCAAAGTATACCGATTGTTCCTTGAAAACTTCATCGAGAATAGTTAAGATGAAATATTACCGATTGTGACCATTGTAATTTTCTCAGCCCAAATAAATAGAAATCAGGGGAGTGAGTAAAATGGTGCCAGCACTTTTTATCAAGGATCGAGTTGTCACTGGCTTGCATCACGGGGATGCCTTTTCCAAACTTAGTGAGCAAGAGAAAAACGACAACCACCTTATGAGTGGTTTTCTTGATAATGAACATCATAAATTCGTCACCGAAGATGAAACGATCTACCTCAAGGACATAATCCTACTGAGACATGCTCAAAACGATCTTCGGGTAGAAGACGGTCCAATAACCGCCAATGGCCGTGCCCAAGCGTTTCGTGCCGCAACATTCCTGCGAGAACTTCATTTGGCTGGCTACGAGGGATTAAACAGTCCTTATATTCGCTGCCAGCAAACATCAGCCATTATAAAGGAAATCTGCCGCATTCCCTTTGAAACTGATCTACGCCTGTGTAAGCAGTCTCATTATGAAACTCAAGAAGACTTTCTGGTGCGAATCACCGAAACACTCGATATGCTTCCACCCAAATCCATTTTAATCACGCATACTGATTTTATCCAAAATATCCTTTGCCTTACTCACCTTATAAAAGAACAATTAAAATTGGTGGTCAATTGCAGTATTACCTATATCCACCAAAATAGACTTATATGGTTAGCGAAGGATATCAATGCTCAAGAAAATCGAAGTTGACGCAAGAATTAAGGTTAAGAACCTGGCGGATTTGATTGAAGCGCCCATTGTAATACGACTCAAGAAATTTAATGAAGAAAGCACTGATAAGTTCTCCGAAGAACTAAGCAAGGCCCACGAAACAGGTCAGCCTATCATCCCAATCGTAGTTGATTCATACGGTGGTCAAGTTTATTCACTGTTAGGCATGATTTCAGAAATTCAAAACTGTCTTTTGCCTGTTGCAACGATAGTTGAATCAAAAGCCATGTCCGCAGGCGCAATTCTTTTTGGACTAGGCAATGATGGCTTGCGGTTTATGACCCCACATGCTACGTTAATGCTCCATGAAGTTTCCAGTTTTCAGTTTGGGAAAGTGGAAGACCTGAAAGCTGACGTGGATGAAACTGACCGTCTCAATACCTATATTTTTGATTTGCTGGATAAGAGTTGCGGCCAGTCCAAGAACTACTTCTTAGACTTAATTCATGAGGAGCATGGCCACGCCGACTGGTATATGACAGCGAAGGAAGCGAAAAAGCACAATTTGTGCAATCAAATTCGTTTGCCTAGATTTAATGTAAAAGTATCTGTAGATTACAAATTTGAATAGGAGATAAAAATGGACCTAGAACTCTACTCGACTGATGAACTTATTGATGAAATTACTAAACGAACATCGTTTGTTGGCATCGTTATCCGCTCTACCGTTGAACCTAAATTAGAGAAAATCGTCATCCATCAGAATTGGGATATTACCTATTCCAATGCTTTCTCCGAGAAACAGGTGGCGGAACTTTTGGAAGATGTGGTAGACCACTTCCACCACTTGGCCGAAGGCGAAGAATAATTTGCCTTATCTATTGAATTGTGATAGGATAAGGATGCCTGTCAATCATCGGAGAACTTCATGCCAAAATACTATGTAGACGCGGGGGACTTCCGTAAAGTAATTGATGGAGCCGACCCCAAGAACGCTGCTGTGGAAGCCTTCAGAACATTAGAAAATAATCCAGTGCCAACACTCAGTAGTATTACTGTCGTGAGTGAAACTGGCTACGATACCAACAATGATAACGACTGGTGCTTTTCCACGATGGACCTGCTTGAACAAAGCGACCAGCTTGGTAATTATAAGCCCGATTTCTAAACTGAAATGTACTAGATATGCTTTTGGCCCATTGGAGTACACATGCCTATCTTTAGCGGGTTTGAAGGTGAGAAATTTCAATTTGATGGAATTCCAAACAAGTGCTTTAATCTTCTAACAGATGACTCCATACAAGTAAACGCACACTTCAACTCGCATAAAAGAATAGACCATATAGGCATAAAGATCGGGAACTCAAAAGTAAAATGGTCGGCTCAAGATGGCAAAGCAACAATCAATGGTGAGGAACTTTATCATCGTTCTTATATCACTGTTGATAATCAGGCTTATCATTCATATGTCGAAATAAAACCGCTGCTTGAAGCCGTCCGTAATGCCATCCTGTTCGTTAACGCTGGAAAATATCACTTTAACATCGTCAGAAACAAGAACTGTAGTGTCGTATTACCTTATTATTTTGGATTCGACGCAGTTATATATAATGGTAACGCTCGCCCGCATGGAATAGTGGGTCAGACCGCTGACTTTAACGGTGCCTCAAGAATCCCTGCTGGAAATCAGGGCGAAGGCATAATTGAAGGAAACCCACTAGATTACATGGTGAGCGATCTATGGAGCAATGACTTTAGATATAATAAGTTTAAGGAATGAAATGGACGTTTTTTATGTAAAACCCAAGGACTTTGCAGCATGTTCTTTCGATAACATTGATGAGGCTTTAGAAGAAGTCAGAATGCACTTAGTTGATGGCGTCAAAGAAGTTAAGGTGATTTTGAAAGAAATGACCCAGGAAGAATATGACTCGTTGCCAGCGTTCGAAGGTTATTAAGGAGAAGCACTGTGGACACAATATATCTTGACCGTGATATGGCACATGTCATTCTAGGCGCTTTTCAGGTTGCTGAACATGAAGCTATGACAAGCCTAGTTTCTGTCAATTGTGGCGAAGCTGGAATTCACGGCAGACCTGAAGGTAGAGACTACGCCGCCGCCGAACTCCGAGTCCTAAAAGCAATTAACAATCTCTATCCAGATGTTGCCAAACAATATTTTGACGTAAATAAACAATTGGAAGGCAAATAATGCTCCAACCAAATGAAGGACCAAGAGAACCTTACGCAAAAGGACAATACATCGTCTGGTTTGTGAAAGGTGCAGAATTCGATGTTGACAAAATCAAGGAAGTCCTCGATAATTGCGGCGTAACGCTGGATCGAATGCACGCACCTGAACGGTGTGTAGTCAAGTTTGACGAAGCCGAATCCAATGAAGTGATGAATAAACTGTACGGTTGGCCTGAATATATCAGGAGCGTCAGCAGAAATCACTATTTGTATCTTCAGTAGACGACCCGAAGTTGGTAGTGAGTTGCGCGGTTCCCGCTTCACCTTTCTAGAGGGTGATTAAATCCGAGAGGGGCGGGGTAAAGCTGTAAGCACCAATAGTCCCCATAACTCGACGTGCCAGTGCAGCGACCATTCGCCAAAGCCAGAAGCCCGAAGCGATTGGCCAGCTAAGACCACGGGCGGGGCGCGGATGTTCTGACAGGCGGCATCACCAAGGGTGTGAAACCGCGAGTCTGTCACTATTTTATTGAATGAAACCTACATTTATTCAATTCGCAAATGCGTTCTTCAAAATCGTCCACCATCGCTGGGGTCTTATACCCTATCAGGCGATCAAACACCATATAGAACTCAACCAAATCTTCGAAGACCACCAAGGCGTTATCTGTAAAAAGTACCGCCAAGGTGGATTTTCTACTTTTTGCGCCCTGTGGTGCCTGTGGAAAGCAATGACTAATCAAGGTTGGAAATCAATCATCGTCTCCAACTATGACCGTGAATCCCTCCATATCTCCCGTATCCTTAGAACCGCCTACGATAATCTGCCAGAAGAAATCAAACTGGAAACCCGCAGACTTAATGACCATGCGATGGAATTTGAAAACGATAGCAAAATCCTTTGCCTCAGCCATAGCAACTTGATCGGTAAAGGAACACGACAAGATGTTATCATCTTTGACGAACCAGCGTTCTATCGTAACAACGATTTCGAGAACCACTACAAAGCAGTCTGGCCAATGACCAGCATTGGTGGTAAAATGTTCCTAGTGTCATCCCCCAACGGCAAAAAAGGTTTCTTCTACGAACTATACAAAAAAGCACTATTTAACCAAGACAGTAATTACTTTGTCTACGCCCCAAGCTACCTTGAAAATCATGAATACAGTAGCGAAAGAATGCACCTTCTCAACGAAAGCCTTAGTCACCGTGGACTATTGCAAGAATACTTGGGAGAATTTTTAGAACCTTATGACGGAATGTAAATATGAATGACCTATGGAATAGAATAATTGAAAATCCTGTAGCCGTAATCTGTGCCACCATCCTTGGCTGTGCCCTTATCTTCGGTGGAGTTTGTTGCGTTCAAGCCGAATATCAATATAAACTGAAACGCCAAGAACTACAAAACCAAGGCAGCAAAGAATTCTTTAATCGAGAACGATAATGACTAACCAAGAACGCTACAGCGACTACAAATGGATTAAAGTCAAACGCTATACGATGGACGAATCTAAAGCCTGGGAAGAAAGATATAAGGCTTTAGATGACCACCATATAAAAGAAACTTCCTTCCTTATAGAAGAAGTTAGAAGTTTGGCTAAACAACTAGACTCCGTTGAAGAGGCGGAACAAAAACTAAAAAAGAAACAGGAACGGGCAGATGCCATTCGCTCCTTCTTCGTTATGTGGTGGGGCTTCGGCATCCTGGTCATGTTTATCGCCAAAGCATTCATGGATGAACCAACTCAACATCGCTATTCTGGTTGGCTTCTCGCCGTAAGTCTTTTGGTGGGAGCGGTTTGTAGTTTTATCCTGTCACGCATCCAATGGAAAAAGAAGAACCATGAAAAAGTCACTTGACGGATTTGATGAATGGTGGAACAATTACAAGCACAAGATACCTGGGCCAAAAAGAAATTCGGTCAAGCATTGGGTAAAGCTCGGCTGGGCTGCTCATGAAGATCATTTAGAACAAGAAAGACTTCGTTCCGAACAACACGACAAAGAATTACTTGAGGAATACCACAAGGCGGGTTGCCCGCCTGGTTGGTGGGGAGAAATGTCATGATGTGCTTGATCCGCTGCGATGACTGCCACAAATCAGGAATATTCGATTTCAAGATGGACTTCATCCTTGAAAGCGACCTGTGTGCAAAATGCCACCACCATACCAGCCGAGAATGGCATTATTACTTCTGCAACACCACCTGCCTTTTATCTTGGCTCAGAAAAAACGAAATTGAAGAAAAAGGAATCCCCTGTCGTGATTGCTGCGACCTGGACGGAATACCTACTGGATACCTGAGCGGCTTCACGTCCAACGGCACCTGTACAACATGCGACGGTGCCAAGCGAGTCAAGGGGCACCGTCTGCAAGAGTGGGAACGACGTATTACTTCGGTGGAAGCTTAGAATCCTTGCCTTTTTTCTTTTTCTTCTTGTTGCGCTTTACAATGGCATCCTTCTCCCACGCTCTGGCCGTGCTGTGGCTGTTGATTTCGGCATCAGGAATCGACGGACCAAGCCCCAACGCGGCAGCACGTCTTTCCCTCTTGAACGCTGTGGACTCTTTGACTTTGAGCCATTCCATGAATGTTGTAACCATACTGTATGTATGTTCTCCAGAAAATTCCTGAAGACCTTTTTGACAATGAGCGATTTCGTCGTAAAGTAAGTGAAGTGATTGACCCAAATCCTGACCCAAATGAAATCCTGAATACCTTTTGACAATGAGTAAATTTGCAGTAAAGTAAGTGAAGTGACGAAATTAAACCGAAAGGATTTGAACAATGTCTAGTTTTACAATGCTGCCGCCCGACCTTGTGTATCGTGAAGAAGCCCAAGAACAAAAAATGGCCCACCTGATCCGTGAATGCCATTCCAATGCCGAAAACTACAAGGCCACCGATGCCCTCATCCTTATGGTCTATAAGGATGGCTACGACTACCTGCTCTACCTCCATAATGGCCAACCGTTCACTGACCTCGAAAACGATATTCTCGTCAACGGCTGCATCCCCAATGTCTCTGGACAACAAGGTAAATCCTTCCAGGGCGCAGGCTTGGTCGCTTCTGCATGTGCCGTCCATACTTCTCCATATCTCATCGTCGGCTCCAAAATCAATAATTCTTGGAAAGTCGGCGTCGGCACCCAACAATCCAATCGCTGGGTTGTCCGTGATGAAACTCAACCGTGGGCCGCTAATCTGACGCAACTCGTTGGCCCTGAACACCTTAAAGAGTATAACGTTGTGTACGGATTCCGTATGCACGTTCATCCCCTTGGCTCGCGGGATGAAGATGCTCGCACTATGTTCAATCCTCAGATTATGAACATGGTGGCTTATATGACGGAAGGTGGTCTTACTAACCTTCGGGTTCACTTCTGCGAACAGGAGTTAGGCTGGCCTTATAAGAAAATGACTAAAGACGGCACTATGAAGAAGAAGGACAAATACGCCAGTTATGATAGTGCCACCAAGAAGAACCAGACGGGCAGCGTCCACCGTCGCGCTCTTAGCCACAAGGGTTACAGGGAGCGATTCCTAGAGAAATCGTGGACCATTCCTTGTAAGCCATTCAAGGTTTTGATCCCAACTTATAATGATACTATCCTTCCTGTTGAGAAGGCTCGTATCGTTGTGGACTATTACCCCGCTAAGACTGATGGTAGTTCCTGGCACCTTAACCTGCGGTCAGGCACCCTTGATGGTCCTTATTCCGAAGGTAAACAGAACGAGTTTGGAACAAAACCGACCCGTAAAGCGTTCCTTTACTGCCCGTGGATTTATGAATGGGCAAAAAAGAACGAGAAAGACTTTATCCACTACAGTCGGTTTGCGGATAACAGCGTCGGCACCTACCCGCAAATTGGCCGTCTGATTGGCGAAATGAATTTGCCTTATAATGACTACAAACACCCGTTCCTAGTAGTCCAGGTGTTTTTGGATGACTTCGGCCCACTGCCCAACATGGAACTAACGCCACACTTGCTGTTCGGTATCCTCCAGCGGAAATCGGACTTCACCTTCGCAGCTACCTTCGCAATCAATAAGATTATGAAGGCTGCGGCTGCTGCGGCTGCTGAGAACGTGCCCGAAGACTTGAAGAAGCTCTGTGATGATCTTTATAAGAGCGACATTACAGACTATATTCCGCTTGACCTGGAAGATACTACAACCCGTAAGAATCACACACGCCAGAAAAACGTCGTCATCTTCAATCTGGTGGATGGCAAGCCCTTCGATGGTGAGTTTAATCACGGCCAGAACTACCACCTGGCTCTGATCGACCGCACCACTGGCAAGGCTCTAAACCCCAAGGATGTGCAAATCCATCCTATGACTCGCGGCGTCGAAATCGTTGACCTGACTGATACCATTCGCCATATCAACCAGAAGTGCGAAGCGAACTTGCTCGATCTGGAAAAGAACCTGGCTCATATCCAGCAGACTGTTAAGAACCAAGTGAAAGCCAGCTAAAAGGAACCCAAACCATGTCCAAGAAAAAGAAACATTCTGTGTCTGTGTTCGGTATCGCTATCTCGCCCCTGACCCAAACCGTGGGTGGAGTCGATCAAAAAATCGCTCCCGAAGACTATCGGTTTAACTCCGATTTCAAGCCCAGCCGTAATATCAGACTCATTCACGGCCCCGAAACCATCAACGTCGGCGTCGTCAAGGAAGTCCCTAAACTCAAACGAGACGGCGGCGGTAGCCCCGCTACAGGCGGCACCCGCGCAACTAACGGCCAACAACGCAAAGGCGAATCCTCGTCCTTGCCCTATAAGCCAATGCCTGAATATATGATGGTCGAATGGGACGATAAACAAAAACGACTCTGGATGAACCAGGATCATATCTTCGTTAAGAAGTATTTCCTGGCCGATGCACGCTTCGTCCGTAACTCGCCGCGACACCGCCGACTTACTGAACTCTACCAGTCATGGGATGCACTGGCCAAGTCCATCGTCCAAGTGTTCGAAACAACTGAGCCAGAACCCAAACGGAAAATAGAAGAATGGGAAGATGATCTGCTTAATTTCACCATTAATCGGGTCATCGAAGCCAAACTCGCCGCCGATCCGTTGACTATGAAACAGATAGAAGTCATTGATCGAAAGATTGATGCCACCAACGGCAGCGATGGTGAAGCGGAAGCGGGAGCAGAAACAGAAGAAGACTAAAATCTGGATTTGGCTACTTCGTGATACTTCTCGAACTTCTCAATGCCGATGTAGCTTCGCCCTAAATCCCTACACACTAGACCCGTAGTGGCAACCCCGCTAAATGGGTCTAGTACCGTTTCCCCTGGCTTCGTTATGTACTTCACCCACCATTCGGTCAATCTGTAAGGCGTTCCCGCCCCATGACCAAATGACCCAGCACATCGCTTGTCATATGTATTCGGGATTTGCAGCAGATTGAAAGGGGTCGCCCCACCCCTCTCAATCGCTGTATTTAAACACCGAGCCGCCCGCATATGATGACCCGATGGCCTATATACCAAATCATTACTCTTGTTGTGCTTCTTAATCTTTAAAGGTAAAAGAACTTCATCCTGATTGCGATAACAATTAGGCTCCCCTAACCATATACATGCCTTCACCGATGGCCGCATTAAACCGTAAACTCTATTCGCATGTCGCGTCGGCTGTGCCGCTGGATTAAACCACCATACGTCCTGTATCAAATTCCACTCTTTAATCGCCCAAGACATGAAATCCCAATACCATGACCGCATCATCCCTAATTTCATGCTGTTCGGCTGCAAAATAATCACCGCACTGCCCGTTGGCTTTAATACCCGCCGAAACTCCTTAACAGCAGTCTGCATCATCATCATCCACTCGTCCGATGCCATCTTGCCATACTCCCGATTGATTTCAGGATACGGAGGATCGGTAAAAATGGCATCTATAGATGCATCCTTAATCTTCGGAAGATGCGCTAAGCAATCCTCATTGTATAGTTCAATCATTAATTAACTTAGTTATTGTCTGCCAATTCTACGCACTGCGGCAGGCTGACCTAAATTGTGAATGAGTTCCTGTATGTAGTTCTCAGCTATATCATCACCATTCGGCAACATCATATACATAGCATCTAATGCATATGCCATCTTCTGTATATTGATCGGCCACTCCTGCGCTATCTCATACTGCGGATTAAAACTGTCCCACGCATTCTTAATCGCCTGCCTCAAACCACCTACCAATGCCATCGGTAAAGCAAATATGTTGCTCACCATACCCGCCTGCTTACCCATCGTCACCCCAGCAATAGGCTTCTCTGGCTTCTCATGCGTCTGAATGTAGCGAAGTATCTGCTCCAAAACCTGCCTCAAATTATCCATGTAAAACTGCTTCACCTTCGGCATCTGCTGATTAGCAATGAAATCCAATGCCCAATCACTCGTCTTCTGAAACGCATTCTTGGCCATCGCCTCAGTCTTGACACCAGCAGGATCAATAAAAGGATTGCCAGTTACACGCTTGCGATACTCAGGTGCCACCGCTCCCATACCAGCCGTCGCACCCACCAACGCGGAACCAGCACCAACAGGTAATCCAGTAATAGTCTTCACCGCTTGACCCGCTTCACCACCCCACGTCTTAGCAGGATTGCTTAAGTTGTAGGGATTGAAACTAGCCTCGTCACGCCGCATTACATACTCAACAAATTTCATGCTTTATCTATTATTCCCAACGGCAAATTCAATTTTTATTAATTCTACCATACTAACTTATCTGCATTATGTCAATATACATCTGCTCCAAATGTAAATCCATCGAAAAGCCAAACGATAAAGACCGCTGTACCAAATGCTGGGGTACAGGTGTCAGGCGAAGACGTAGCCGCTAAACTTACCCACCAACTCGGTGAAATCTATCTAGGAAATCGAGCAAAGTCCAAATTCAGTTACCACTTCATGGGCGTCTGGCCCCACTCCGTTAACTTCGGTGAACTCTGCTATAGTTCCGACCCTAGTTTCAACCTGGAAATCACCTGGAAATATAAGAAACGCTATCTGTTCTTCTCCTGTATCTCCAACCGCTTAATCCTGTAATCATGCTCCATCTTCGCACAACCATTGCAACCACTCACAAATAACCCGAACGCTATCGTCGCACAGATTATCCCTACACAAGTGATTATTACATTCTTCCAGTCCATATTACTCTCCATATTGCACCGTTTCATATTTGAGTTTGAGTTCTAAAACATGTTCTTCATAAGACGGCAACACCTGGACCACCACCCCATCATATAAGAAAGTGTCCAACTCCTTAATCTGATGGTTGCCACCCAACATACTTAACTCATACCCGCAATTCGGACAACATGGCGGCGTCCGTACTAACTTCGTTATACTTACCCGCCCCTTTGGGAAAGTAGTATTGAATCGAAAGTAATCGCTAATCTCATTTGGCGGATCAATGATAATCGCCCAAAGTTCGTTCTCCTCGGTCGGAGATTGAGACACACGAATCGACTGCGTTGTGAAACTAATTTCACCAAATTGACAGGTTACTCTTTGCATACGGCCCTCATGAGTACAGCGTCCTCCCAATGTAACGGACTGTTGGGAGAAAAACAAGACTCAATGCTGTCAATAAATTCGTCAGAACTAATATTGCCAGCCTTAACGTCATCCAAACACATGCGTAAATATTTTCTCAGATTTGAGAATCCCATACTGTCGATTTGGATATTTTTTGGTTTGATAGTACATGCACTATATGAGTTCTTCTGTATAGAGAAATTTTGGGCGGCGGCGATTTTTGGAAATCGCTTTTTGGTAAAGTTTTGAGATACTAGGCGGGTGGAAAAAATGGTGGCGGCGGAATTTTGAAACGGGCACTTTAATAAACGCACTGGTATGGCGGCCTATACCGCAGCCCTGATGTTACTATTTTGAAATGAAAATGAAACTAATTGTTTCATTTTCATTTATGTTATGAGTTTCAATTTAGTATCAACTATATCCGAATCGTTTAGACATGCGCCATGTCCTATAGTGTGCATACCATAGGCGGCGTGCTTCAGTGCTAGAGCGGCGTTTGCGTGATTCACCATCTACCATAATGCACCTCTTAGTTACCTATTAAGGTACAATTGTAGTTAAGTGTCAGTCAGCCCGCTTTAGGCGGGCTGGGCCATGCGCTTCTGGTAGCCTTCCCAAACGTCGGGGAACTCCTTTTGGATGACGTGGGGATGCGTCTTGATGATTTTGCGGCAGCCTCCCATGCCCATGAGGAAGAAGAAGAGTTCATTTTCCTGCGCGTACTTGAGGCGATACTTGGCAGCGAGTCGCTTGACTTGCCAGGTGCAATGCAGCGACATGAAGACGTGAAGCAGACAGACGACGGGGGCCATGACGCACGCGGCGGCGAACTCGATTGCAGTCTTCATCTTTGTCTCTCCAGGGTAGTGATCGTTACACTTATTATAGTACAATTCCAGTTGAGAGACTAAAGGGCATCCTTGCCCTTGCCCTTTAGGGGAGGATTGGTTTATCGTAGTCGTATTGCTCTTGCCACTGCTCTTGGATGATGATACGGCTGCTCTTGATGCCAGCGTGTTCGAGGTAAGCGGCTTCCTGTTCTGCGCCCTTTTGCGTCAGATGGTAGGAGGCGGCGAACCAATCGGGCGGGCAATCCCAATAGGCATTGCCGTCTTCGTCGTAGTCAAGGCCGTCTTCATAGACCAGGACGGTCCAGCAGTATTGCGGGACGAAGTTTTCCCAAGGATAGCCTACGTTGTAGGCCGCTTTGCGTTCGGCTTCGAGCTTGGCGGCGAGTTCCAAGTCGAGATAGTTGTAGTGTCGGACGTTAAGGCCGCTGAGAACGTCGGTCAGGTAGTCGAGGTGAGCGTGGGGGGCCATCGGTTCGCGGTGGATGCTGACCATTTTCGTCTCTCCGTTGGGGTTCGTCTCACACACCTATTAAGGTACAATTCCAGTTGGGAGAGGTGGGGAGTGGGCGCTCCCCTAGTGTCAGCTGTCATTACTGGTCATGGAAGCGATACAGGCGATAAGGGCGGTTAGGACGTGGCCTGCCGTGTCCATGATATTCCAGGCCATGAAGAAGCCTAGAATGCCTCCTTCGCTTGTCCAATAGAACCAACCGCAGACGAGTAGGACAAGGATGAGGGTTAGGGCGATGATTGCCAGGACGGTCATTCGTACCTCTGGTTAAGTCGGGCGACACTTATTATGGTACAATTACAGTTGGTCGTTGCTCTTGTACTTATTGCGGGTTCGGTTGCGTTCCTTGGCGGTTCGGCGCTGTTTCCGTTTGTCGGCAATGGCGTGCAGTTGAATCTGCACACTGATGGGCAGGAAGTTGGCACGGTCGGGGAGCGGGGCGATGGTGATGGTCATGTCTTTGCGTTTCGGTTTGGTAGTCGTGTGCATCGTATCCTCCTCCCCTATTTAGGGTACAATTGCTAATCCTGGGTACGGCAGTAGCATTTGTATGCTTTGCCTTCATGATACACCAGCAGATTGAAGCTGCGACCGCTGCCGTCTTCGCGTTGAATAGAAGACAGGATGACAGGGATGCCGTTAATGCTGATACGGCCATTGCCTGTTAGGGCAGAGTACAGCTGATGTTTGGTCATGGGCGTGGCACAGCGGGCCAGCCGTTGTTCAGCAGTCAGGTTCAAGGTAGCACTGCGACGGACGGTAGTAGTGTTCATGCTTTATTAAGGTACAATTGTAGTTGAGAGAAGTGGGGGAGTGGGCGCTCCCCCTGTTCCTTTACGCTGCGAGGGGAAGGTCAAGGACTTGGAAGCCGATGGTAGCGCCGTCGATTGGCGTCAGTTTGTCGTAAGTGGTCCATGCGCCGTTTTCGAGTTTCACACTGCCCGTATCGGTTTCACCGATGACCTTGACGAACGTGCCATTGAGCAGGAAGCGCTTGCCGACCCACAGAAGATTCATGGTTCACCTGCCTGGTTTGGTTTAGTTGACAACCATTATAGTACAATTGCAGTTCCGCGTTGCTGCCATTCCCAAGCCCATTCGCCGTAGGTTTGGCGTGGTTCGGAGCCACGGGCATAGTTCCGTATCATGGCCATGACCATGCTAGGGACTTGGGTGACGTTTTGCATGAAGACAGCGCCAGCCTTGGGCACAGGGACATTGGCGAACTTCTGCGTATTGCGGTATATGCTGATTTGTTCCATGCCTATTAAGGTACAATTCTAGTTGTTTAGGGTGGAAATAAAAAAAGGGGGCTTTCGCCCCCTTCCCTTTACTCATCGTAGTCGCAAGGGCCGTAGTGGTTTTCGTAGTCCTCAAGCTCCTGGGCTTCAAGCAGCCAGTCGCGGTCGAGTTCGTCCAGTTCCTCGGCATTGGCCTCGATTTCGGCCAGTTCAGCCTCGGTGGGTTCGCGTTCGATCACTTCGTCCATTGTTCCATTCTCCAGTGTCGGGCGACAACCATTATGGTACAATTGCAGTTTACTCTTCGCCCTTCGTGACGAGGCGGGACTTATTGGCTTCGATGAACTTCCGAATATCATCACGCATACCGTCGATGATTTCGTATTCGGAGCGGTAGAGAGTGACAGGGAAGCGCCGCAGCCCGTCAATCTGAATGCCGCCCTTGGCACTGACCTTGAGGGAGACTTTCTTGCGGACGACCTCCTTGACCTTTTCGGCGGTCTGCGCTTCCATACGTTGCGCGGCTTCGGCCTCGGTCATCGTACCATTCTTCACAGCGGTCATGATTTCGAGCGTGGTCATGATTGACTCCAGTGTAAGGGGAACAACTGTTATAGTACAATTGCTGTTAGGCAGCGCGGCGGTGCATACGACTGCCAGACGGGGGAGCGACGGCCCTTGTGCCGTGGCCTCGGTGCGTGCTAAACACGGCTTGCTTGAGCGTATTGACACTGCGCTTGCGGAAGGCGCGTTTGAGTGCAGTGCCTTCGCGTTCGGCTTGATCTTCGATGCGTGCTTCCAGTTCGGGGCTTGCCATTCTTATTCTCCGTTGATTGGGGCAACTGTTATAGTACAATTCCAGTTGTTTAGGGGGAGAATAAAAAAAGCCAGGGATTGCTCCCTGGCTCCCATCATTTAGCGTCGGATGGTGGACTGCCCGTTTACATCGGGGCTTCGATGGGCCACACTTCGCAGGCTCCCCAGCTACGTCACGTTTTTAGTGCGGGGTGACGTGACTTCCGACCCCTTCACTATTCACTATAGTACAATCGCTGTTAGTGTCGCAGGTAGACGATACCATGCGAGGTCAAGCAATTGGCAAATGAGTCATTGAACACGTTGCCGCGAGCGTGTTTCGCAGGGGCTTTATAGCCAGCTGCCTTATGAATATCGCCCGCCTTGAGGTTGCCCAGCGCCTTCGTATGGCCATCTTGGAGGCAGACGAAGCAATAGACGCTGGAATCTTCCATCTTGCCGTTGCGTTCTTCCATCGTCACAACACGGCACCATTTGTCACTGATGAAGTCGGCACGATGTTTCGGCGGGGGAGCAAAGGTATAGCCGCTGGCTTCCCAATGCTTGGCGGTGACTTCATCGGCCTTTTCGACCAGCAGAGCGATTCGTTCTTGCAGCATGTTTAGTACCTCGTTAGTGGGCTACAACCGATTAAGGTACAATTGCAGTTGAAAAAAAGGGGAGTTGGCGGTCCTCCCCTGCCCCTTTAACCTTGACATTTAGTTTACCGACAAGCATGATAGCCTCCTTATACAATGCTTACGCAGAAGTTGGTGAGTTTTTCAGCCAGTTTGGGAGCAAAGCAATCCCAACGGTATTCACATTCCTCACCGATAGCGCAGATTTGCCAGGCAACGTCTTCTGAGACTTCAAAGGTGATAGGGTTCGGACTGTCCCAATCTTCCTCATTATCTTGGGGTTCACAGTGCGTCCAGAGCAGTTTGTATAGGTCATGCCCGTGGGAGTAGCGGTCGCCAATCCAGTCAAGGGCTTTACGTTCGTCGGCTGTCAGTGTTAGGTTATACATGCCTGTTTATGGTACAATTTCAGTTACTTGATTGGGGAGAGGCATTGGTGGGAAACGCAATGCACTTCACCAATTGGGTAGCCGTCTCTGGAGCGATTGACGTAGACGGTTGTATCATCGCCATCGGTTTCGATACGGCATTTGACGCCAAACAGCTTGCGGAGTTGTTTGTCCGTAGGATGCGCTGCACGAAACTCTTGCGGCGTGCCTACGTTGTAGCGAAAGATTGGGCAATGAATGGTTTCGGTGCCATGTGAGCGGCGGTCATTGACCTCGTAGCCGTCCTTGGCATTGCCCCACACGTCGTAGGTCCAGACTTCCCATTCGGTTTTGAGACTTCCAGCAGGAGTAGCGTTCATCGGTATGGCCCTTTCTTGTTAGGACAATGAACACGCCTTTTATGGTACAATAGCAGTTAGCATATTGTCCCACTTCTGATGCTGTTTCCAGTGAGCGCAACACTGACGCTTGTTCAGCAGTTCGCTCCTGATACGTTCCTTCAATTCCTTGGTTTTGTAGGCATAGTCGCACTTTTCCCACAACTCGGCAGTGAAGTAAATCAAGGTTAATGCGTCCTCATACTTCTCATTGTTAATGAGGTCGAGGATCATGTTCTTCTGATTCACCAACTCGTTTTCGATGTTGTAGTTCATGCTCATTATTGGTACAATTGCTGTTTGGCCTTGCGGCGACTATTGCGGCGTGCCTTCAGTTTGTCCAGTGCTTCACGTTTACGCTTTTGGGCGGTGCGCGTGGTGTAGGGTTTGCCGTATGACTTACCTTCGATGTTACGCATACAGACCATTTACCCCATTGAAGATAGTAACGCAGTTGTCTTCGGCTTCAAGGGTATCGGCTTCGATGCTGCTGACAACGTAGGAGCGCCACTTGTCATCGGCGGCGCGGTTATAGGGCTTGTAGCTGGTCCAAATATCCAACAAAAGTTGTTCGCGTTCGTCCATATATCTCCCTTTGGTACAATTACAGTTCCATTTTGGCAGTGCGACGGGCGCGGCGATGCAGTTTCTTGGTATCCTTGCGACGGCGGCGGGCAACCTTGCGGGACTGGTCGCCTTTCCAACCGCCGCCGTGGTTCGTAGTCCAGACTTCAGCGCTAGTCTCAACCCGCTTTTCCCCATACGTTTTCATTCGTTCCCCTTAGCGCCGAAATTCTCATTGAACGGCGCAGGTTCATCGTTCAACAGGGAATCGCATTGGCTTTGGGCAAGGTATTCGGCCCTTGCTTCTTCGTATGCCTCATAGCATACTTCATCACAGAACGAACGGTCGCCGCAGGGTTGATGGCAGTAAAGACAAGGCATTTTGAAGTCCTCAAAGGTGGGCGACAACTGATATAGTACAATATCAGTTCTTACGGTACTTGGCCACGGCTGCGATCATTGCCTCATCCATCGTCTTACCCGACTGCACAGCGGCAAGAACTTCCTTGTGCATCGGGTTGAGGTCCATTATGTTAAACTGGACGCAACTGCCGTGCTGCTTGAACGCGGCCTCGTAGTCTTTCTCCCGCTGCTTCTCTTCCTTCGTCATGCGTGCCATTTTTGGTTTCCTTTAGTTGTGGGCGACAACCATTATGGTACAATTGCAGTTAGAGGTCTTTCTTCCGCTGTACGTCAGTTACCGTCTGGTTGTAGATAATGCCCATACGCTCACAGTAGCGAAACAGTGCTTCCCCTGGCGTGCCTTCCTTGGTTTCAATGCCAGGAAGGTACTTATTCTCGATTAGCCACGTTTTGGCGTTGTCTTCATACTGTTGGCCATACCCATAGGCATACGGAATCTTATGGACGCAAGTGCCATCGACATAGATTTCGCAGCTATGGTAGGTGTTGCCGACGTTCTTATTGAACCAGCGACGGCCCACCAGCATGATAGTGGACTTGATGCGTTTCATGAGTACATCGCCTCGAATTCATTGGTTTGATCGGCAGGGCAATGCGGGCAAGCGATTGCGCCAACACTAGGGACAGCGGTTTTGCCACGGTAGGAGTTAGCCCGCACGCGGGTTTCCTTGCCGCACGCTTTGCATTTGTAGACGAACACGGTTCGCCAGGGCGGTTGGAAGTCACGAACCCGTTCAGTCCGAATCGGCGTCGAAAGGTTGATGGTGTTCATGTTATCCTAAGGTACAATTGCAGTTTAAGCGTGAGCGCCAATGCGAACTATGCTGCCATCAGGCAATTCATGCTCTGACACATCACAGCAACCGAAAGACGAACCACTTTCCATCCAGCCGATAAAACGGCCAGCCATGTGTTTAGGCACCAATGCCACCCAATCCTCATCCCCGCCGTGGGGAGACAATGCCTTGAGTTCAGCAGGTGCATCATCCCAATCCCAAACTTTGATAGGTTCCATGTCT
Source organism: Nitrospira sp. BLG_2 (assembly GCF_049222245.1). NCBI lineage: Bacteria > Pseudomonadati > Nitrospirota > Nitrospiria > Nitrospirales > Nitrospiraceae > Nitrospira > Nitrospira sp. BLG_2. Next base: position 22,971 of record NZ_JBLYIG010000722.1, read on the forward strand.
ATCTCTAGTACAATTACAGTAGGTAAGGGACAAATCCGCCTTGCACGCATCCAGGGACGGGAATCATGGCGTTGCTGCCCTTCACGTCACAGCCCTTCAATGCCGCCAGTTTCTTGAACCAATCGCCTTTAGGAGCATTAGCAAGCGAAACCAGCAGATGAAAGCCTCCCCTTGTCTTCATAATGCGGAACGCATGTTCAGGCAGGATAGCCTTGATAGCGGGCAAGTGTTCAGCTGGTTCGATGAAATCATAGTCGAAGTCAGCGAACACCTTGCGGGCAGTGGCATTATGTATATAGGTACGGGCAAGGGATAGGGGATTAAAGGTATTGTCGCCGTCAGCAATGCGCTTGGCCAACTCTACCATAAGGTTTTTGTTAGCCTTGACTAAGTTGCGGGGATTCAGGGCGATATACATTGCTAATGCCTCTTGCGGCACGTCAATACCATCCCGCTTATAGCCCCCGATGGGGCATTCACAACGGACGATTTTTTCTTTCAGGTCTTCTTTGCTGCTGGTGAATCGAACGAGTTGATTATCCCGCAGGTTGGGAAGGCTAGCGCAATACTTATGCCGACCGAACAGGGAGAGATAATACACCTCGTTCGCTTCGAGTTCAGGCAGGGCAGCATGAAACTCGTTGAACTTCGTTTCGTCTTGAAGGATTGAGTAGTTCATGCTCATTATGGTACAATTGCAGATAGCCCAAGGGCTGGGCACCCTTGGGCTAGGTTTAGTTACGCTGCTTTGCCTACCTTGACACAAGCATACCTGTCGGCCTTTGCTCGACTTGGAACCCGATTCTCACGGAAGGCTTGAAGAATCTCAGCAACGGCTTTACCGTCGTCAATATGTCCTTCTCGCCTATGTTCAAGCATGTATCGGCATTCCGTGACTGCGGCAGGGTGAGTCATAAGCCAGCAGCAAAAGCGTTTGAACATGCTTTGATCTTCATGCACGCCAACCCACTTGCCAATCGGCAGGCAGCGGTTGTAGAAGAAGTGCCAGCCGTAACCGCAACGAGCCATACGCTCCAAAACTACGCGGTCGCCCGTCTCTCTTTCAACGCGACCGAAGTTGCACCGTTCCGTTGCGCTAACAGACCAACGGCATTTCAGGTATTCGTATACCTTGTCAGAGCCGCTATGGGGCTTAGACTCGCTATTGATCTGTTCGTACTTACTTGCACGCAATTCGTCTGGAATGTACTCGGAAACAATCGCCTTGATAGTGGGGAAGCCCAATTCCTGGCAACACCCAAATCGTCCGTGTCCTTCGACCAATTCCAGTCGCTTGCCATCCTTCGACCAGCACAGATGAATCGGAACATGCTGGCCATTCTGCTTGATGTTTTCCTTTAGGCTTTCCCGACACAAACGGTCAGGGGGATTATAAGAGGCTGGATCAATCAAGTAAAGCGGCACTGCCCAAACCGTGTCAACTGCTTCAAAAACTGGACGCTTAGTGGAACGAGCCATGTTCCTATTTACCCTTAAAGGCATCGAGACTTGTTTAAGAGACAACCACTATGGTACAATGCCAGTTGTTTTAGACAAAAAGAAAAAAGGGGAAGGCAGTTAGCCTTCCCCTTTGGATTACATTGTCAAAGCCATCAGATAGGCTTCGCAGTCTTCGATACTTTCTCCCTCGTAGACGATTTCTTTGCCACGATGGAGCGTCCAGCAGGCAGGGGCCATTAGGTGAAGGTCATAGACCTTACCTTGAAAGTAGATATACCCTGCCTCGGAGTGGGTCAATTCGGTATCAGGACGAGGCATTAGCCTTCACCTCCGATTTCGGTATAGAACTCACTGTCGATTTCGTCGGGATAGTTACGCTGCGTCTCGGCGGTCTGTGCCTTCATGGTTTCCTTCTCGCTTGTCAGTTCCATGTCGTTCTTCATACTGTCGAATGGCTTCCTTGTCTGCACGGGTCCAATCCTTTTCGCCAGAGCGGATACGTTGAAAACGACCATTGCTCCGATCATACTGCTTACGCTGCCAGGACATTTGACTTCTCTTTGGGTACAATAGGTGTTATTAGAACTTGATGCACACCTTATACATCGTGAAGGCCATTCCAGCCATGAGTACGACATACACGCCGCACAATCCAACGTTTGTCCAGTCCATTTCTATTCTCCAGTGTCGGGCGACAACCACTATAGTACAATCTCAGTTAAGAACGGTTAGAGCAATCTTGTTGCGACAAGCGCCGTGAGGTTCAAATCCGATGATTAGTTTGTTATCTCGCAACCGCTTATCATCCATGCAAAGCCTACACTGGTCGCAAGTGATATGTTTCGTCTGGTTCGGGCAAGGGATTACTTTGTATTTGCCGACGCTATACGCTTTCTCGCTCTGGAACTTTGGCACAACCATTGCCACAGCGTAATTACGCTTCATTGCCTTTTTCGCATCGGCAATGTTTTCACAGCTGGCAAGAACGGAAATGCCTCCCCATTCTTCCCGTTCCCGCATTTGCCAAGCATGGGTATACGTCCAAACACTCTTGCCCGCCTTAGCAGTATGCCGCTTAGCAGCATTTGCCAACAACTTCGTGCCTTTCTTAGTGCAAGAATCACCTACAACGTGCAATCTCAAATGATTGCTGCCGCTGAGATTGCCAATCGCCCTTGCCTCTGCCTGCGCTACAGCAAATGCCGTAGTCTGTTCTTTGTTGAGACGCTTAGTATGAATCCCCAATGGCCCCGTTTCAGCGTAACAACCCTTCTGGAAGAAAGGACAAGTCTTAGGGCAACTCACTTGCGATGCGTAAGTAGCAGAACAATTACCAATTTTCCTGTTCTCAGAAGTTTCAATAGCAGTTACAATCATTTGTAAGTACCTTGACTTCTTGATCGACACAATCCTTATAGTACAATTCCAGTTGTTCTATAAAACCTAAAAGGGCAGAGGTGCGTCCACCTCTGCCCTTTACAAATTTTAAGTATTACACCCTTGCGGGCGGTGGCCTTGCGGCTTTATTCGTCAGAACAGTTAGGTTAAATAAGTTCGAGGTTGTAATACCACTCTTCAAGGTATCCATCCCGCAAGTTGTTGGGTGGCCCCATACAAGTGCGAGCGTTGGAAAAATCTGCGGTCCAGGGAGCATCTTTGACGTTATCGCAGAATAACTCCATCTTAACACGCAGACGATCAGGATTGTAAGTGCAAACGCTTTCAACAACACCGATTGCTTCTCCGATTATGTCCTTGTCTACGTCCTCGCCACTAAAGTCGGGGACGTATCCCCACAGCGTTGTCTTGACTCTCTTGCCAACCAAGTCTGTTGTATTCATGCCCACTTGGGTACAATCTCAGTTAGTCCAGGTCCACCACCAAAACAAGTCCAGGCTGACCAATTCGCTCACAACCCGCATTACAGCGTTCTTCTACCCTCATAAGACCTTGCTTTGCCAGACTTGCCCTTTGGATTTCATTCACCCATATATCGAACGGAAAGTCATCAGGCAAGCCCGCAGTTGCCTGCCGCAACTCGCCTACCGTTTTAGGAAACATAACCCAGCGCCTTTCCTGTAGGAGAAACCATCGTAAACGCCTTGCCAGCCATGACTTGGGCTAAAGCGTCTTCCTTGTCTTCGGCTTCCTTCACACGATAAAGATGCGTCAACGTAGGCGACAATTGATCGCTCACCCATTTCCTAAAGACACGCACTTTGCGGCCTTTATTGGGGTAAGGCGGGTTGCTCAATTCGACATACCATTCTTTTGCCATTTATTCCTCAAGGTAAATGACCGCTGCACCGTCATCAGGATCACCAGTGCAGACGTTTTCGGCAATGTCAGAAATTGCACACAGCGTTTCGCCGTTGTGTACAAGCACTTTACGGCCCTTAAACTGTTGTAGCTGTTCGATCAGTTTGTCAACGTCCATCATTTCTCCAGACCTTAAAGGTACAATGGGAGTTGGCAGTCCTCCCATTGTGTTTACTTGAACAGCGTTTTGTCGATATGCCGTTCCGCCTTCGCCCATTCTTCCTTGAGGGACGAACCAGACTTACGGCAGTTGAACAGAACACCAGTAAACGGCGTTTTGCCCTGAATGGACAGTGCAAAGTCCTTCTGCACTGGCACATCCTTATACTCCAGCCACAACGATTCCAATTCGTTATAGGCGGTATCTACCTTGTTCTTATAGTGGTAGAAACAGTCCTTGATTTCAGGGTAAGTCGCCAGCAACTCATCGCCTTCACCTTCCAAGATGAACGGCAGCAGAGTCGAAGGATTGTAAAGCGCGTCACCATTCGCGCCCTTCATCTTGTGTAAGGACAGGTAACGCCGATTCTTGATTTTCCAACGGCGGTTCGCATCATCCTTGACGACACAGCCTTCCCAAGTCGCTTCGGGTTGCGAATTGACGTATTCCGTTACATCGTCCGCAGAGTAAAGCGGATACTGGCCAACCGTCTTGAAGATTGACACATCACGCGGGCCGACTTCTTCCTCACCCGCATAGCACGTCAACAGGTAGACGCACGGCGTCTTATACTCCCGCACAACCTTGTTCCAAAGGGAGCAGAATTCGCAAACATACGTCAACGAAGGATCAAGGTACAAGTCCAGTTCATCCAGGGACTTGATGCCCAGCGCAGTCAGGATGCCCTGTTGCCAGGTCCAATCCGCAGGCATGTTATGATACATCGCCTGCCATTCCGTGTTAAACATGCCCATGTTCGCATAGGAACCACGGGTATTAACACGCCACTGGCCCGCAAACTTGTAGAACAGAATCAGCGAACCATCGACCTTTTCCAGCGCAACAGACTTGTCCCAATTGAACAGCGGCATTTCATCCGCCACTTCACCCCAATTGTAGAATCGGGAGAAAGAACGCGCAACCAAAGACCAGTCCTCAGTGTTCAGGACCAGCGCACGACATTCCCGCACAATCGGGTCCGTCTTAGGCGATTCAATCTGATTGTAGTTCAGAATCGCCAACGGCAGCGATTCGTGACGGTTGACTTCGATGTGAAGTTCATTATGAAGGTCAACCAGAGACTTGCCAGACCGCAGATACTCGATAGTCTTCATTGCTCTCCTCTAGTACAATTGCAATTAGAGGAGAAAGCAATGGGGCTTATTAGCCCCCTTCTTGCGATTTCTTCCTCCGTGGCGGTGGCGATACAACCATCATCCCGCCCATCGCAGCGGCTTGCTGCCGCTTAGCCCCTTCCTGCTGAGCCTTTACAAAGGCTTCATCAACCCTCATAAGATTCAGGAAACGACAATCCAGGGTCAATGTGGGTTCATCAGGGTCCGATAACATCTGGCCTACAAAGTAGGGCAGACACACAGCCTTAATCTGCATACTCTGCCCCATAATGGGAGCGCCTTGTTTTGGCTGCTGCTTCAGTGACAACACGCAGACGTAATCGCCTACGTTCAAATCGTCTTCCGCCAACCGCAAGCCAACCTCTTTGCGGGGTTGCTTTTCGGGTTGCTGCTCTTTCATGTCTTGACCGACCATTGTTCTCTCCAAGTTGAGTGACTTACACCCAATAAGGTACAATGACAGTTGCCCATTACTATACTACGGTTTACGGATTTGTCAAATGGCTATACGCTTGTTCAGCCAGCCAGGGATTGTATCCGCTGAACCGTCGTATATATAGCGTCTGCCTGCCCACTTGAAAAAGTGAAAATTGTCGTTTGCAGCATTATAGACCGCAATGCGGCCTATGTCAACGTCAATATAATTGCGGACGCTATAATGACGACATATAGATTCAATCGTCTTTAGAGCGTCCGCAATTCGTGTTACTTCTCCCACGGAGCCTTAGCCTCCAGACACGCTTTCACAGACAAAGGTTCGCACCGATTCCGCATGGCTTCCACCTTTTCAGGCGGAACACCATGAACGTTATTGAACTTCCCATGACACGGCACAAAGAAGACGGGAACCCCAAGTTCTTGCGCCATCTGGACATACGGACGCGCTTCCCACGCTTGCGTATTCGTATTGTCGATAATGACAGACGTTCCCCAATCGAGGTGATACCGCGCCTTCTTCTGGCACTTGATATGGTTCTCCCCGATCTTGGACGGGTCAAACTTGTAGACTCCATCCACCTTGAACTCATCATCCGTTGAACAGATTTCCACCTTATGGCCCGTCGCTTCAAGCATGGCCTTAATCGTTTCAGCCATCGTGGACTTCCCCGACCCACTCGCACCCTGCATCACTACCATAATGCTCATTTGCTGTCTCCTTTTAGACACTTTAACAGGTACAATGGTAGTTAGCAATCCTCTTCTTCATATTCAGGCTCGTATTTCGGCTCGCAATCGTGCATATCCCGCGTGTTCGGCAAGAACTCGCTGCAAGTCTCAATGTAATTGAGAACCTTGACCAGCAACGCTTCCAATGCAGTTTCGTATTCCTTCTCCCGTACTCCATCGCTCTTTCGTAGCTCAGATAGAACGTTCACAGGGGAATACTGGCGAAGGAATGCCTCAGCAGCACCAGCGGTTTCAATGCCATAGCCCTCATACCAGTAATCACCATCGTTGTAATAACGATAAATGATACGATTGACGGCCCGCAAGGTTTCACCCTGCAACGTATCGCACTGCCCTTCAAAGGGAACAAGTTTGTCAAACAGAACAGCGTTTCGATCTTCAAGCGTTTTAGGTATCATGTTATCCTTTGGTACAATGACAGTTAAACGTAAGGCAGTCCCTTGTTCAACTTGACAATCTCTTTGGCCAAATTGACAGACGCTTCATTCCGCAAGTCAGTGTACTTTTGCTTAGCCATTTCTTCGCAGTACAACATGAAGAATCGCATGTAGTTCTGCTGTAGCGTAGGATGATCCTTCGCCATTAGCTCCGCCACAACCCTATCCCGCCGCCCCATACCATTGACGAATCGGGAAAACTGGTCAGCAAAGTCTTTCGCTTCTTGATCGCGGTCCATTGTTACCTCCTGCTAGTTAGGGTACAATGACAGTTGCCACGGGGCTTTTGGTTCCCCGTGGCAATGTGGCACTTAGGCTGCCCGCCGCTGTCCGATGTGCTGATTCAAAGTCGAGATACGGCAGGAATGCCAGAAGCGGTCAAACAGGCGGGGCTGCCAACCCTTCTTATACCAAATGTTGGCAATCGCCAAACACGTTTCCTTCTCGTTCTCCGTAAACTCCTGATAAATCTCACCCTCAATAGGGTGAGTACCCTTCAAACCGTAAAGCATTGGCTTTTCTCCAAAGGAACAATTGAGACAGGTACAATGATTCATTGTGCGGGATGACTTATACACCTTCCGCCGCTCACGGTTGCGCTAGGTGTTTTGCAAACCTCTACCCCCCGTCATCGGGGGCTTTGGCTTGAACCGTTCCCGTCTGGTAAACCCCTCACCACTTAACCCCTGCATGGGGCCAGCCAGTGTTAAGTTAAGCGGCAGTGCGCATCGGGTTGTTCGGCTCATCCCTCACATTGATTTATATTGAGTGTATAAGGAATCGGACCTCTTAGCACTTAGGCAGTCGGGTTACAGCCGACTTCGCTTCCCACAGCAGTAGTACACTCATTAAGTACCCCGTAGGGTACAATCTCAGTTACTTCCAATCCTGGCCCGATGGTAGATAGAACCGACCATCCACAGCATCCACCAGTTTGTTTAGTTCCAAAGCAAGCGGTTCAGGAAGCACGTCCAGCAACGCTTGATACGCTTCCTCCGTAATGCCGTCGTCATCGTCCAACAGCAATACCGCAAGTCGCTTCAATTTGGCTTCCATTACGCGGCCCTCTTCGCTGGCTGTTGCTCCATCACAGTCAGTTCCAGATAAATCGGCAACAGATAGACGTTCGTGGGCTTGCCCTTCTGACCATCCACCTTGCGGGGCTTGCCCATCTGACAATGACCCAACTTCACCAACGTCTTCAAGAAGCCCTGCGCTTCCATATAGTCCAAACCATTCGCGTCAGCCAGTTCCTTGATAGTCACCTCATGAACACAATCATAAGGCTCATGCACCCGAATCTTCTTCTGCATGTTTACTCCAGGTTAGAGATACCTTCTTGGGTACAATCGCAGTTAGGGCAACGTTTCCTGATACACTCCCAGCAACTCACCATCACTCAGACTGTTCAGATGACTCCGCTCCAACTCCGCGATATGCTCCCAAAAACTGCCAGGATCACGCTTCAACCAATCCTGCAAATCACCCACACAATACTCAATCATCAATTCGCGGTCCATTGTATCCCTTTTTGGCTAGTGTTTCTTACATCCAACTAAGGTACAATTCTAGTTGTTTGGTTAAAACCAAAAGGGGAAGGGTATAACAACCCTTCCCCTTTTGGTTTCATTACGCGGCGGGCCGACCACGCTTGAACGTGATGCCCTCAGCCTCCGCAACCTGACGGCAAAGCGTCAGACTAACCTTCAGCTTCCGTTCCTTGCGGAGAAACTTGCGGCCACCAGTGTAGCCATACTTCCGCAGCGCCGCAGCGATAATGCGACGGTCAGTACCGTCATACACGCGGGGCCGACCAGGACCACGCTTGCCAGCCTTGACCTTCACAGCCTTGACTTCCTTGCGGGGACCACGCGCCACACCCTTGTCAGCACGCGGCATACGGTAGACGTAGAAATCCTCCGTAGTCGGCAGCGGGCAGTTCACCGCAGAAACATACTCCGAAGCAACCACGCGGCCACCAAAGTTCAGTTCGTTCTGAGCCATGTTAAAGATACCTTTCATAAAGAGAAGAGATTCGTTGCATCCACGATAAGTACAATTGCAGTTGGTTTCACTTTCCATTCTACAACCGTTTCTTATCATTTCTGATTTCATTACATCCCCACAAGGTACAATTCCAGTTGTTTCAGCACTGTACAAAAAAATAGGACGGGCCTTTAAGCCCGTCCTATATCACTATCTTGATAAGATTACTTCTTATCAGGAACCTTAGTTCCTAGAATCAGCTGTTGTCCATCCAGGGCAAGCCGCTGCACGCGACCTTCCTCGGTATCGCTAATGCCATACTTGGCATGACTGATGAAGTTGACAGGGGTAATCACCTTGAACAACATCTTGAGTTGGTTCGCATCCTTAACGTACAACTTCACTCGTTCAAGGAAACCATCCCGAACCTCGGTCACTTCAATCTTCGTCAAGGCGACAGCACGTTCCTCGGCGGTAAAGGGCAACGCTGGCTGGCCCATTGCCAGGGCAATGACCTTATCCGCAGCGGACTTCTCAATCGGCGTGCCAACCGCCAATTCGTTCAAGGGCCGAATAACCGTCAACGGTTGACAGTTAATCTCAGCTGCAACCAACTTGTCAGCTGCCGCTTGATCGAAACCCGCCTTCACAAGCGCCGCAGCAATGCGAGTCGCAATCGGGGTTTCACCCTTCTCATACTGCAACTTCCACTTTTCCTGCACCTGAAACAAACCGCTCAAGTCAGGACGGTTCTGCTTGTCGTTCACAACCAGTCGGGGATTAGTAGGCCGACTACCCTGATTAAACAGAGTCTCAGCATAAACCCCCATCATTTCCTCCGAAATGAGACTGCCTTCAATCTTCTTACGCGCTTCCGCCACCTCGATAATCTTCAAGGCAGGCACAAGCCGCTGAAATGCCTTCAATACCGCTGGCGGAACCTGCATTTCAGGCCGCTCATCCTTCTTCTCAGGCTCCTTCTTACCCACCAAATCATTCAACGCATTCAGATTGTCCAAAGCAGACATTTTTTGTTCTCCTGGGTTATGCCCCAATAGGTACAATGTCAGTTGAGTTCCTTCACCCCACCTTAGTACAATTCTAGTTGTTTGGTTAAAGAAAAACGGGGGGAATGGGCTTTCCCCCCGTTCGGTTTGGGTTATGCTGCCATTTCAACAGCAGTCTGAAGCGCCCGCTTGTTCATATTCGCATTCTGGCCGAACCAGAGCGAATTGAGGCGGTTGTCTTCGTTCCGACCGTTGACGTAGGAGAGATACTCCGTCACGCCATTGTAAGCGGACCAGTAAGTGCCGCGAACGCTAGGCAAGTTGTTGCCCTTGCCAGTCTCACACAACTCCAGAACACTATCAAGAATGTTCTTCTGGCGCTCGCTCACCACTTCCTTCTGCTCCTTCGTCCGCTCCTTCTCAGTCCAGATAACGCTATCCTCAGCGTCAATCTCAAACACCGTCTTGACGTACTTCCGCAAATCGTTCTGGTTGATCGACTTGCGCTGCAACAGCCGATACTGCTCAGCAGTCGCCTCGAACTCGCTATTGATAAGGTTCATCACGTCGCGGAGGTTTTCGAGGTTCTGGTGAACGTTCTTGCTGTGCTTCAAACGAATCAACTTGGAAGCCGAATCGCTGTGCGCCATGCTCAGCGTATTGTTGCACACAACCCGAATCGGCGTGAAACCGCAGCGAACCGCAAGCGAACCGTCGTGACTGTGGGAGAGAAGAACGTACTTCTCCACAACGTCACCCGCCGCAATTTCCATCGGGTCGCGGTTGACCTTGGCAAGCGCCCAGATACGGGAACCGCCGAACAAAGCGCCGCCAGTGTGCAAAGCCGCTTCCTTAGCGTCAAGCCACGGCTGGAACCAAGCGAAAGCCTCCTTGTTCTGGAGAATGGTGTAGCGTTCGCCCACCGAATCCGCCAAAACCTTGCCGTCAGTGCTGCGAACCACTTCCCACGCATTAGCAGGAAGGACAGCATCGCCCACCTTGCGGAACAACTGCCGCTTGTCCGCTTCCCAATTCAACTTAGCCTTCTCAATGAACAACTGATGATCGTATTGGGCCGCTTCATCAGTGACCGCCTCGCCAAGACCGTGCCAGGGGGTCGCACCAACATAAGCCATCGTCTCAACTGCGTGCATCTTCGTTTCCTTTCAGGTTTGGGTTCGACTCGACAACCACTAACGTACAATCGCAGTTGTTTCTTGGCCAAATCCAACTGCTGCCCTTATCCTACCCCAAAAAACGCCATTGTAAAATCAAGCCGCCAGTTTAACCAAATTATCAGGCGGGCAGACCTCCAACGCAACTACCGCACCCTCCGCATCCTGCCCAATCCACTGCCCTAACCACTTGATGAACTGTTCCCTTGTATACACCCCTTCACGATTCCACTTGTATTCCCCATCCTTAATCGGCCCCTTATCCCACCACGGACGCTCTGGTGCCTTCCGTTCCTTGACGGAATACAAGTTGCCAGCCTTCCGCTTCAGCAAATTCACCAAGAAGTAATCCGTGAACACAAGATCACCCCGAATGTGCATCTTCCGCACATCGTTCGCAATCATCTTCGGCTCACCATTCGCCTTCCGCTCAGTCTTGCTCTCCACGAAATACCGCTGACACTCTACGTTCCAACTGCGTCCCATTTTCATTCTCCAGTTTGGACCAACCGAACTGCCTCAGCCTGGTACAATTCCAGTTCCCACCGCCTCTATTATTTTTATGCTCCCTAATAAGGTATAGACCACAGTGACACTTGTATCCCCTACCCAATTTACCTATCCCCCTTGTATCCTATATCTATGGCACACTTGAACTTAGGTAAATAGTACAAAGCTTAGCCCGAATGCAACCAGGATATGCCATAAATCAAGCATAGAATTTTGTCCGACTTTTCAGGCATTATTTGTCCTTGAGTCATAACAACTTAGGACAAATATTTTTTTTTGCCTGTCATAACTCGGAACGTACCTGATTTTTTCTCGGAAAATCTTTCGGCAGGATGTGATGACGGGGAAAGGACTTAGGGATAAAAATAAAAAAGGTGGAAAGAAAATGGGGATTCAAGCGTATCTGGAGCTTTACTTTGCGGGGAAAGCGGGTAGAGTAAGAGTAGTCCAGCAGTGATTGGGCGACACTCGCTGGACTAAGGACTGGCATAACCGAACAGGTTTGCCAGTCTAATTAAGGTGAATCCAGCCCCCAAATGCAACTTGGATTCACCTAAGATAAAAACCTGTGGTTTGGGTTCAAGTAAGTCAGCCAGGATCGGCTGGCTTACTTGTTTTATATGCGCTCTTAATTACCCCCTCACGGGAGCGTATATACGCACATCACAGATTAGAAATCCTTTCCATACCCCAGCAAATCTCTTATAAACCCCTTAATTACACCTGAAATCTTTTCCGTGGGCTATAAGAAATTAACGCACAAGAAAACGAATTAGACCCTAATAATTTACTCCCTCCAGAAAAAAACTTTTCCCTAATCTTAACCCCTTATATACTAACTACTTACAACACACATGAAATTCCTGTGAAAATATGTGTTATTTCACGTCTCATGTGGGTGCAGGCACACATTAATAGCGCATATAGGCGTCACAGGCGGGGATCACAGGGTATTGATTTCGTTGAGTATTTCTTGGGAGCGTTTTACGAGGTCACTGATTAGGCGAAGTTGTTTATAGGCTTTAGCATTTTGGTAGGCGACTGCTTCTTCTTTAAGGTTCAGGGATTCTTGGTATGCTTGTGTGAGGACATTATTAAGTGCAATTATACGTTCATTTGGTGTCATAATCACAGGCATCCTTTGTGGTCAGTTATTACTGAACAGGGGTTGTGCTTTACCTTCGGCAATGACTTTATCATTAGGGTCGAGCAGGCGGAAGCGGCCCACGGAGTAAAGTTGTAGTTGTTTCTGATAGACTTCACGGACATAGGCTTCGTTGCTATTGGTGCAGACGGTTTTCCATTCATTACCAGCGAGGCCAGCGCGTTGAACCTTAAATTCTGCGGTCATGATATTCTCCTTTGTTGCCTTTATTGGGGTACAATGGCAGTTTACTTCTTTATATCTTTCAACACCCAATTTTCGATAGCGTAGTTGACGCCTAGAGCTATGAGTGTTAGTCCTAGAATTAGGAATCGCTTTTTCATATATACCTTTGTGTCATATTTCAATTTCTGGCTTTATCGTCGTCATAATCGGGTTGTGAATAACAGAGTGTTTGATTATCGTTATTTTTTGGAGCGATTAAGGCTTTACTGGCGGGAGCGTTAATACGACGGGCCAGCGTCCTTTACCTTGAGCTACGTTTGCCAGGATTGTTTCGTTCAATTGCCACTGGCCGAATCCAGTATGAATATGTCCGAAGACATGCAATTTTGGTTGAATTATTTTAATTTTCTCTGTTAGGCTTGGTGAGCCGATATGTTCGGGTTCGGGCCATTGGGTTTCGTTATCATCGTTTATAGTGCGTGGGGCTTTATCGCCATAGCCTTTTGGTGGGGAGTGGGTGACGAGGATATGGGTATCATTGGGGATTTTATCCCATTTTTCTTTTAGTTCAGGTTCATAGAGGTTAAATGCCCAGCCGCCGTGGTAGAGTTGCCAGGGGGAGCCATAGATTTTATAATCTTCGTAGTAGCAATAATCATCTTGCAAGTAGGTTAGGTGGGGGATGGATTTAAGGATATTGAGTGCTGTATTGAGTCTACTTTCAAAGATGAAGTCATGGTTTCCTGCTACGAGGATGATTTTCTTTACTGGTTGGTTTTTGAGCCAATACTTAAAGGCTGAGTCTAGCCAGCATTCTTGGTAGCCTAGAGTATGGTTATCTCTAGGGCAAATATCACCTGCGATGAGGAGCAGGTCGCATTCAGGTATTTCGGTGAAGTAGCCATGTTGGTCGGCTACGGCGACGATTTTCATAGTTCAGCTATTAAGTGGAATGGGTCGATAGTTTCGACGCTAATAATCCTAGTTCTTTCTTTGGGGACTTCGTTGCCATCCTTATCAATGATTGTATAATCATCGGGCAGGTTAGTCCAGAGCGTTGATTCTTTGGCTATTTGGATGCCATTCAGGTGTAATTTCTTGCCTTTACGTTCCACTTGGACGCAGGCGCGGGGTTTATCTAGGCTGAAATGTGGACCTTTGATTGGGTGCATCGTTCCATCCGCATCAGGTGCAATTATCGCATTTTTCGACCATTTGTAAAGGGATCATTTATCCATAATTGCGTTGAATTCGGATTCGGACATATCGGCAACTTTACCTGCGAGGTAGAAGTCGCAGAGGATTTGTTCTGGCGAGCGGTCATTAAAGCCATCGAATCCATCTTTCAGGTATTCGGACGGGTCATCGGTGAGCCATTGGGTGGCCATATCGAACCAATCATCGACAATATCGGAATCGAAGATAGTATTGGCTTGGTAGGCTTGGACTTCGGTAAGGATTTGTTGTTTGGTATACATGGTTACTCCAGCCAGGATTCAACGAGTTCGGTATCATCGTCGGCATCGACTTCGGCGTACCAGCGTGAGAATGGAACATTATCCTTAAATTCAACGTACTGAGTCAGGAATTGTTCCTTATTAGTGAAGTGCAGGGTTTCGCTATAGGATGCTGATGAATCTTTATCCAGGGCTATCACTGTTGCTGTCATCTTTGAGTCGCTTTCGTGGGTTTTTCTGTTTGATCCGTTTGGCGTTAGCCTTACGGGTCAGGTATTTCTTAGAGCCAGCATCGCCGCTGGGGTCAAAGTTAAAGGATGGTGGGCGGCGGTATTTGAGTTCATTTTCGTGAGCGGGGCGAATGTGGTAGTTCATTCGCTGATTCCGCTGGCTAGTTTCCAGGGCGCGTTTACGAGCCTTGACCCTTGGCAGGGTGTCGGTCATATAAACGGTTTCTTTGCCGCCGTGGATACGAACGAGGGTATGTAGCATTAGATTCCGCACCATACTTTGTGATAATCGGCTTCGTTGAAGACATTTTCCAAGATTCGGTTGACAGCCGCAATGGTCTTGGCTTTACGGATTAGGTCAGCGAAGCGGGCCAGGGGTGGAGCCTTGGCAACTTCGGTGGCGAGTGTTTCCTTGACCTCGGTTGGGCATCGCTTTTCAAAGCGTGACAGGTCATACTTGTCGGTCATCTGGTTAATAACCTGATTCAGTTCGATCTTATGACGCCAGTTCATTTGTTTGTCCTCCTGCTATTGGTGGTACAATGTCAGTTTATCGCGCCATTGCTGGGGCGCATCTTCATCAGGTAATCCACAAAGACTTTACCTACATTTTGGGCTTCTTTGACAACTTCCTTATCATAGGCCCAGGAATAATCCTTCCAGCAGCGTTCCAGCAAGGTTGATTTCAGTTCTTTATCATCGGTCTTTTTGGCACGTTGCAGGAGGTCTAGGGCTTCGCAATCGCGGATATATCCTAGAGCGTGATGGAAGTTGCTGGCGTTGCAGCGTGCCTTAGAGCCATTATGTTTTGGATTACAATACTTATCGAGCCATTCTTCGATCATTCGATGATCGACCACTTGGCTAGTTGCTTCATAGAACAGGATTAAATGGCCGTTAATTTTATACCAGAAGAAGCAGACGCAGACTGGCATCTTATTAACATGGCCAATGGTTTCCATAAAGCCACGGCAATCCTGTTCCCAATTATAGATATTTTGGGGGGTGCGATACAGGGATTGCGTGGAGAATTTCTCCCACAGGGCTTGCATGGCGAATGAATCGGCTTCGACCACGAATTCAGTATCCTTAAAGCGTGGGTCAACCTTCATCGTTTCACCTTATCTAAGTCTAGTTTAGGGAAGCCTTTAACGCCGCTGATTGCATTGGCTAATTGTTTAGCCTCAGTATCATATTGTTTTGTCTGCCACAACTTAATAATGGCATGGGCAGCGAGGTCGGGGTCATCGCAGCCAGCGTGGTATTCGGCTTCTGCGAGTAGTTCTTTAGCCGTTGCCATTATTAGCCAATTCCTTCAATGCCTTGGTGGGGATTGGGAGATTAAAGCCATCGAGTAATTCGGCGCAAGAGTCAATATCGGGTGATTCGGCTTTACAGGCGAGGGCTAGGAGCAGGGTGCCTAGTTCGGCAAGTTGTTGGTGGTCGATTGCCAGGCCGTTAATAACGAAGGTTTTTTCGGCTTTCTTGCATTCGATTTCGATACGTTCTTCTTGTTCAACGTTATCTGGGTTAATAACGGTGAAAAAGAGAGTTTCGTTTAGTTCTTGTTGTAGTTCCACGACGGCCTCCAGAGCGGGTAGAGAGTTGAGGAATGCGGTCCAATCTTGCGACCATTGGGGGCGGTCGGGGTGGGATTGGATGGCATCCGTCAGTTGTTCAATATCGTTATCAGACCAGTTATTGGTATGTTCGTAGCACCAATTTCTTAGGTCTTTACGGCTATTCATGGTACAATCTCAGTTGGATGATGTAGTCTAGGACATAATCAGGGAGATATTTCTTGAGAGTGTTATAATCTCTCTTTTGGACTAACTGGCGTATCATGGTTGCGGATACGTCAATTGGGGGTGATTTCAGTGTAAGGACATTTAATTTCAATTTAGGGTTTTCAATGGGGGCATTCCCTCTAGGGGCGACAACCCAAAGGACATTTTTGCTTAGGGCATCGGGTTCAATCCATGTATGTAGGTTCTGGATTGAGTCGGTGCCGACCAGGAACGGGACTAGGTAGTTTTCAAAGTCGGGAACAAGGTTTCTTAGGGTGTTAATAGTTGGTGTTGGTGTAGTTCCTTGTTCGGCTTTAGAGACTTTGAAGTTATAGTGTTGGGCGACTAATTCGCACATTTTATAGCGATGGATAAAAGGGATCAGGTTTTGTTTATGGGGTGGATTTCCTGATGGAAGAAGGACAACGGGTTTCCTGAGAGTATTTTGAGCCTCCAGCGCGGCTTCAATGTGTCCATAATGAATGGGGTTGAAAGCGCCGCCGAAGTAGCATTCATGCCATACAGGTTTATTATCTTTCATCCAGCTACGAAAATCCATACATTATTTATGCAAGAGCGAACGACATTGAGCCATTAACTGGCCCACAAGCCCGACAATAGCGATTTTTATGGTTTTTGGGTTTACGGTGGCAATGAAATTCCTGTTTACAGGTTGGGCATTTCGCTTGCCAGCGGCCTTTAGGCATATCGACGTGAGAGCCATAGCAACGGATTGGCCTTGCGCCAATCTTACGGCAAATGGTCTTCCATACTTCATTATGACCTTGTTTCGGGCCAGCGATTGCGTGAGCAATCTCATGAAGAATGGTGTCTTTAATATCCTCGTCCGAGTTATTTTGGATGTAATAACTGGACAAGGTTAGCATGTGTTTACGGTGTTTGCAACAACCAGCGCGTTTCTTAGCGCGGTCGAATTCAAAGGCCCAATCGCCTACACCGTGTTCGATCATTAGGGAGCGGGCCAGGGTAGCAGCGTCGGTTGTATTCATTTATCTACCCGTGGTCAGGATCATCCAATCGACGGTCACGGAGTCATATTTGCTGCGGAGCAGAGCGATTTCCTTGGCGAAGAATTCTTCGCATTTCTTCATTTCATCCTTGGCGTTTAGTTCGCCTTGGAAGTGCAGGACAAAGCCTCTGGAATCCAGATTAGTTTTGCGGCCTAGTAGTTCGTTGAATTTATCAACTTGCGGTGCAAGAGTATCGCAACTATCGACAAATTCTTCGCAATTCAGCCCGCCCCAGCAGTCATCGAACGTATCTTCCCTGAATCCGCCTTCGCTCATAATGTCGTAGAATGAATCGACGGACTTAACCTTTTTGGTATGTTCCCTTTCGACGGTTTTCGTGGTAGCGGGCAGACCGCACTTGGAGCAGAAAGCGCCATCGCTCTTATGGTTATTAGGGCAGCGGCGTTCCTGTTTTGTAGTCTTAGTTACAACGTCGTTCTGGTGATACTTACAGACCAGAACAGGTCCAACATAAACGTGATAGTCAACTCCCATTGGTCCCTCCATGCCTTCTAAGGTACAATGTCAGATTCCCCAAATCTCTTTTTCGGTAGGTTCTCGCCCTAGTTCCTTGACCAGTTTGGCGCGTTCCTTATAGAGTTCCTTTGACCTAGCGGAGTAGGCTGAGGGCGGTAGTTCGCCGTCGTGGGTCAGGTTTTCGGGTGATAGTTCGATTTCGATACGCTTGAGGTCTTTCAGGATTTCGTATTCGGTTCTCATTGTTTCTCCATAGAGCGCGGCCTTAAAGATTTCATTCATTACTTGCCGTGTCTGTTCAGGATTCTTGAGCGTAATCATATCGTCTTTTCGACCTCGAATTCGGTGATATTATGTTTGGCTAAGACATTACGGATTGCCTCAGCGGAATTCTTGGTACTTTCTTCGGTGGAATCTCTAAAGCCAGACCAGTCATAGCCTTGGTCGGGCATATAGCCTAGTGGACCGTAGGCGTCGGTATATTTCCAGGCAGCGACATAGGCTTCTGAGCGAACGTTTGCTGGAATCTTAGCATTACGGCAAGGGGAGCAGACGGCGACAATGAGTTCCCAATCGTTATTGATATTTACCATTTGTTGCCTGCCAGGAGGATTAGTTTATTAAGGGACTTTTGTTTACACTTGCCGACAAAGCGGCGGCAGCCTTTGGAGTCTACTTCATAGCGGCCTTCAAAGCGGAAGATGGTGCCGCGTTTATTACCGTGCTTTTCAATGGTATAGGACATATAATCCTGTATGTCCTGATGTAGCCACGGTGAATCATCCAATTCATCGGGGAAGTCGAAGTTTAATAGGCAATCCATGCCAGTTAAATCGTGGGCGAAGGTGAATGAGCCATTATAGGACGAATTGGGTTTGGCTCTTAAATGGCCCCAGGTTTCTTCCATAACCTGTTGGTATTTACGTTCGGCGTAGGCGTCAACAATTGGCATAATTCACCTCAACTATCACAGTTAGGGCAACCGTGGACTTCTTCGAGGTTAATGCCGTCAATATCTTTCATAAAGGTTTCCAGGGGAGCGCCGCATTCTTCGCATTCCCCTTCGATGGGCAATTCAGACTTGAGGTTTTCCTTCCATTCCTCATTATCTTGGTCGCCAATCCAGGTAATAATGGCTTCCATAGCGCCAGGATTATCTTCAAGGAAGTCAACCAAGTTGCCTAGTGGTTGGTCGCCGTAGTGCCCCATGCGGTTCATACGATCATGGTAGCCCATATCGCCCAGCAACTTACAAAGGTTCTGAATACCGCTTGAGCCTTCAAAGTGATGCAGTTTCTTTTCGTCTTGATACTTAGCGATAACGTCATGCAGGTCCATTTGATTTCTCCAGGGGTTATGCCCCGATAGGTACAATGGCAGTTACTTCGGCGCTTCTAAGACGCCTTCAACTACGCTTACGGGTTCATCGGCCTTCTTACTCGCCGTTTTGCTTGCGTGTTCTGCGGCTTTACGGGTGCCGTAGCATTTGACGTTATAGGGTCGCAAATCCCACTTGCGGCCAGTCCACCAGAATAGTGAACCGCTGCGGATCATGAAGATGGTATAGCGTTCCATTACTTAACGGCCTCTCCACGGAAGTAATAATTGTATTCATGGCCAACCATTGAGGCAATGTGTTCGTATCGCTCAAATACGACGCGGATACAACAACTGGAGCGGTCCCAGCCTTTGACGCGGGTGGCGTGTCCATCTTCGTCAATACCCAGCATGGAGACGGCATGGCGATAGGCTTCGTCACAGGCACGGTCGAAGTTGGCATCTTTGCGGGTAATAACAATTTTATCACTTCTGAGAATCTTTTCAGCCATTATTAACCGTCCAATTTAGGGGTAAAGGGTTGAATTTCGCCTGTCACGTCTTTATCCCCGTCGAAGATTTCGAGGTTATAATAATGATCTTCTTGCCTAAAATCATCGTGGGTTAGGGCTTCGATTTCCTTCTTAGCTGAATCTAAGTCAGGCACGTCGATTTCGCAGGTTTCGATTTGGGTACGGTTAATGACGAGTCTGAGTTTCATATTCTTTCCTTATTGCCCTAATCTTGGCTTCGTAATAATGCCTTAGATGGAATTCTAAGTCATTACGTCACCCAAACGTTCTTTTGCAGGATAGTTTGACGGATCAATACGGTACGATTCACGCCATCATTAGCAACGAGTTTCTGTGCTTCCTTGCAAGCGTCATCGAAACACTTCAAGAGGTCGGCAGTATTGGTGGAGTCATCGACAATCTTTTCCTCGCCATCATCAGACTGGATAACGAGTTGGAAGCAGCGGGTCGGGGTGCCGTAATTTAGCACGCGGGTCTTGAATGCGGTCATTATTAGTCTCCATAGTTCGTCCATTCTATGAACGATTGAGTATCAGGCGGAAAGAATGATGTTGCGTAAGCCCTTGCTTCATAATAGTCACTGAATGACCTTATGAATGCTGTTTCGGGTGCGGCAGGGACGCCGCATAGTTGCTTTACGGCAACTGCGTTGACGGTGACGAAGTAGGGTTCAGGACCAGTTAATTCGGTGACTCTGCCTACTTCAATTGGGCCAAATCGGGCTATTGAATACATGCCCTATTTAGCCAATTCAACCCGTTTGTTACATTCAGGGCAGATGATATAACTATATCCGCCCGCTGGTTCGCACATACTGGACAATCCTTGATACTTTACATCAGCGGGCAGATACTTTAGGATTGCTCCGCAATGCTTACAAGTGACCTTCTTAGAAATGTCGGCTTGTCCAACCTTCTTAACCATTGTCTCACCTCCACTCAATGTAGGTACAATGGCAGTTTAGGCGACGGGCTTGAAGAAGGCACGGTTGAATTCTTCAAAGGACTTGCTGCCAAACTGATTTTGCCAATTCATTTATTACCTCTTTGCAAACTGGATAATAAAGAGTCCAGTGCGGACGATCTTCCAGCCGTGAGCCTTATACCATTCGGCCCGCTTCAATCCAGCCAGTGTGCTAGTGTCAACAGTTTTGTATTTCATGGCTCCCTCTTGAGTACAATGGCAGTTTACTTGCCTTTGGCCACCATATAAAGGACGATGCAGCCCATAGCGACCAGTAGAAGATTGGGCAGGGTCAGGCCAGTATAGATACAGACTACGCTTGCCGCAAACAGGATAAGGTTGCGGGCGATGAAAATAGGGAGCGGGACGGGGATTGCTGTATTGGCGATTGCATTAAGGATTGCACGCATCGGGGACATATCTCCTAACTTTAGCAAGTGCTTCGGCTTCGGTATTTTCGATACCGCTATCAATGGTTTGTTCGTCATCTTCGTTCACTTCGTCTACAATCCAGAAATAGCGGGTGCCGTCGCAGGTTGTTTTAGTCCACAGTGAGTAATCGTAATGGCTCATTTAGAGAAAATCAGTTTTCTATTTTGGAGCAAATCAGTGACTAAAGCACGCTCTTTAGTTTGGGCAAATTGAACTGCTTTCTTTTTGTTGCTGAACTGGCATTCAGTCTGATGGTATTCCCCGTTTTCATTGTAGTAATCGTGCCAGTAGCGAACGAAGTAGCGCAACATTAGAATCACTCCTGCATCATGCTGCCAGATATTCGTTAATCGCGGTGTAGGTGTATTTGATATTGAGCCGTTTGCAGGTTGCCTTGATAGCGCGGCCATCCTTGTTGTAAGTCTTATTCTTGAAAGCGACGGCCATCTTTTGAGCGACGGTCGGAACGTTTTCGACGGGCCAGCCGTATTCATCGGGGTAATTGACCACGGCATTCTTGAGTTCTTCGGTATAAATCTGAACAAAGGTGTCGAAATTACTCATTGTATCCTCCTTTGCACTTGATGGGTACAATAGCAGTTGAGCCTAGCGTTTGCTAGGCTCAACAGTGTTACATTTAGTCTACCAATATGGTGAATGGATTGCTTTCAACGCTTTCCATTACTGGTGCAGGGTTTAGATTACTGTGATCCGCACCGTTTACGACAGTATTGTGCGAGAACGTTGTTCCGCATGGTGGGTAATTGTAATAATACCCAGGCTGGAAGAAACAGCCGCCTGTTGCGCAGCAAGGCTTGGTGCCATTTACGCCAGGCATAAACTGTCCTGCTGCTGGGCGCTGCTGAGGCGCGGTTGCAATCAAAGTGTAACCTTCGCCTGGATCGTCAATTTCTACATCATCAAAGGTTGCAATGCCATTGACTGCTGCTACCGTCAAAGTACCACTGAGAACACCACCGACTGGATTGGTTCCAAGGCTTAGCGTTACTTCATCCGAACTTGTTGGGTTGCATAGGTCTACAACAACAGCAAATGGGGCATCTTCAAACGGACTTGCAGGTATAATAGCTGAGAACTTCATATCTTTTCCTCCTTAAAGAAGTCTAAGATATGTATTCTTAATAACTCCAAGCCTTTGCCAAATTTTAACCTTTAAGCAACGGCTTTGAAATTGGGTTCGATAAGTTCTTTGACAAGCCGCTGGAAGGTATCATAATCGACGCGGGAATTCTTATCGCCGCCGTCGATCATATTCAGGTGTTTGCCAGTGGTGACGGTCCAGATGTTTTCGCAGACCACGCGGGGGTGGCCAGGAGCGCGGAAAGCGACCAGGGTTTTGTAGCTATACCAGAAGGTATAGGGGCCAATATCGAAGCGAAGGGTATGAGCGCCATAGTTGTCGCTCTTATAGTTGCCATAGTTCGACCATTGCGGCAGTTGCATGTTAGACTCCGTTATACCAGTAGGACTTAGGGACATTCGATTCAAACGGGGCAAACGGCAAATCAAGCATTTTGCTGCGGTCGGTTGGTTCCAGATAAAGCACTCGGATGCAGTGAGTATAAACTGCGACGATCTTTGCTTTACGGCCACAAACAAAGCCAGTCTGACCAGCAGACATTGTTAACTCCTTTATGGTTGGTTGTCACCAGGAGTAGGTACAATGGCAGTTGGATTGTCTTCGCAATACTGGACAATCAGTTTGGACAAGATGAAGTTGGTTTGTCTGACTGCGGCAATGTCATCTAGGGAAAAGGTGCCTTGCATGGACTTTTCCATATTGGTCAGGAAGTTATAGGTTTGAAACAGTGCTTCATCAAACGGCAACTTCACCAGTGGGGTATTGTTCATCGAACTCTCGTTTGCATTCATTATATGCCTCATGTAATCGGACTTGTCGCCCGTCCTTCTCCCACAGAGAAGTATCAATTTGCTCCCAGCTGAATTTACGCAGGATATAGGCTTTATCTTGTCGGCTAGGAGCGGGATTGGTAAAGCATTGCCTTAAATGCTTAATCTCAGCCTGTTTTTCTTCATAAGCCCTAACTGCACCTGCTATCTCAGTTTGAGACTTATGGAACAGGGCAGAAATCTTGCGCCATTTACGGATTGTTTCTTCTGGCACATCCGCAACCGACTCATGATAGCCAGGTTTTAGACTCACGCCATAGTAAGGAAACAATTCATTTTCGTGGATATAGGCTTTCATCGGATGCCATTCTCTCCCATCACCTTAATGAAATGCGCCAGCGACTCCCAATAGGGCGGCAAGTGCAATTCACAGGTGAGTTGCGGGTCGGAGCCGTTGGTAAAGGTCCAGCGACGTTGTACTACCTTCAAATCCACCTCAAAATGTGAATCGTGGTAAACACGAACTAAATCACCTACTTGCGGTTCAATAGGCAAGCCAGAGATATTGCCCATGAATTTCTTCATGCAGTCGATATTAGTTCTGAATTTACAGGTCATTATCTCCCCAATACTTCATAGCGTTCTGGCAAGCAGCGCAAATGTTCTGCCTGCCCACAGGATTTTGAGTATGAACACGAATGCACAGTTTGGTTAATGTGCCCTTAATGGCATTCTCTTCAATCCACTTCGCCACATCATAGCCTGTCTTCACTTGCCCTAAGTCATGATCCAGGCTAATCTTAGTGACCTTGCCTGTCTCAAGTAAAGCAATAGCGTCTTCGGCGGTGCGAACGTGGATATGGTAGTCAGGCGGCATTGGCCGTTCGTCGTCTAGCCAGACGTTCATTTAGGATTCTCTTTTTGGGTAGTTTGGGAGTCGATATACTTATCGAACGTACCATCCTCGCTGCATGATCGGCAACCGTACTTTTTAACCTTGCCCTTATAGAAATAAGATCGAGTTTCTTTATTCCTGATTTGCTTCTTGCAAATGCAGCATACCATGAAGTTCTCCCATTTTAATTGCTACACCGTATACATTCTTGAAAGGGATAAAGCCGCCAAGATTGTATAGTCTTGGATTAGGACCAGCATCTTTCCAGCAAATCGTCTGAATACCGATTTTATTTCCATGATATTTACAAAGTACCTCTTCGCACAGGTAGCAGTTATATCTATAGATTACGCTATCGTAGAGAAAGAAACCCTGTTCGCAATCATCATAAGGGACGATTAGGTAATCAATCCCTTTAATTGATAGACGGGTCGGGTTGCCTTCTCGGACGCTCTTGATTGCGTCATAGACTACTTGTTGTTCTTTACTCATGGCATTCGTGTTCCTCGACACGATATTTGAGATAATAAGGCTTCTTGGCGTTAAGTTCAGCGCAAGCCTGTTCTGCTTTTGCCTTATCCTTATAAATAGCAGCAACAGTGTCGCCGCCATCGTAGCCCCAATCTTCCAGAATGACGTAAACCATTATATCTCCAAAAGGAAGCAACCGCGATTGTTTTTGTCAGCCGTTCACCAAGTTCGCGGTTGCTCCCTATTAGGTACAATGACAGTTACTTCACTTCCACCTTACGGGTGCCAGTGCCGAAATATGCGGTCTTAATCCCATTGTTCATAGAGCGAACCCGCCTTAATTCGACTCCCATAGCCTTTGCTGCCAGGTCGAGTTGATAGCGGGTTTCTGCTACGATTCTGACGGTCACGGTTGTCCAGGCGCTAAACGAGCGTGCCGTCTTTCCGCCTAATACGCCACCTTTGCTTGCCATCGTTGCTACACTCCCATTTACGAGCGAATGCGTAACTCTCCAAAGCATTCAATTCAGAACGCAGGGCAAAACAAATCATATACTCCCGTCGCTCTGAGAAATACGCCACCAAACACTGATGGACTTCTATTGCTTGGAGCAATTCTTCATCGGTCCAGGCGATTTTAGTACCAACTACATTGGCTACTTCCCGAAAGTCATTAGCGTTCAGGTTCATTTGATTCCTCCGAAAGTCATTAGCGTTCAGGTTCATTTGATTCCTCATGCACCTTCATTTTATCTTCAAGGCCACGCAAGCGGTCCATCAGTTTATAGAACTCTTTAGAGTCTTGGTTTTTATAATTGAGATTACGCAGGCGATAGCCGCAGTCGTCAATCTCGCTCCACAGGCCAGCGAGTTGATAAGGCGTCAATTTAGGCATTCAAATCCTCCCCAATTGGAAGATGTTTAACGGTATGGGCTTCTTCGACGTAGGCATTCTCGGCGTTCCAGGTATGATCCTGATTGAACCGATTTATTTGACGGCAAATATCCAGTGCTTTTTCAAACTGCATCCCTTTAGAGCGGCGCAGTTCCTTATAGTTCTTATGGATTACTACGCTGAACATTATTCAATCCTTATCCAAGGTTGATCGTAGATGCAATCGGGTTCAAAATCGCACGGTCGCTCACAGTCTGGCACAGACTTATTGCCTACTTGCCAGCCAGTTTGACGGAGCCACTTCTGCCCGTCCTTGGTGAAGACAGTATAAACTTCATTATAAGTGTCTTCAATGACTGTTGCGCCATCAGGGACGCTATTCCAGTTGGTGATATACATTAGAATTCCTTACGAATCTCACATTCCATTTGGTCATCGTGTGTAATTTGACGCTTAATTGCTTCGGCTTCTTCCAGGGTCAATTCACCCTTAACCTTGACGGTGCCCATGTGGGCCTCAACGTAATCCTTAGCGGCTTTGAGGTCCATCTTCGTGACCCCACGGATAGCCTTGATCGCTTTAATCTTCTGGTTGACGTTCCAGAACATATAAACGGCGTAAATACGTTCTGAGACTACTTCCAACTTCTCAAGTGGTAAGGAGCAGATTTTACCTTCCTCAGTAACCAGAATGGCCATAATAAAACCATTCTTCTCATAAATACCGCGAATCTTGCCGCATGTTTCACCTTCGCCGCCTACATGAAGGGCATTGGTTTTGACCAAGGTATCAAGCAGGTTGGTTTGAATCATAAATCACCGTCTTCCAGATTTTATCCGCATTGATTTCCAGCAGGGGAGCCGCACGCCAGTAGCGTTCGCTCTTGCTGGTGTACACCAGCACTTTTGCGGGATGGTTGAACATGCTCCGCAACCCACTATTATACTTGGAATTCAAGAAACCGCAAAAAAGTTCTTGACCTTCCCAAGTAATCTTGGCAATCTTGGCGAAACCGCCAGTAAGTGAGTTAGCGTCTTCCCAATATGCTTGCCGTAGGGTTTGGACAAATTTAGGGTCCAGGTCGAATTCAACAGCAGGTTCCATTTAATCCTCCAGCCAGGATTCTACTAGCGTTTCAGTGTTTGCGTCTTCCGACTCAAAATCCAGATACCATCGGCTGAAAGGCACGTTTTCCTTAAACCCGTTATAGCGTTGCAGGAATGAATCCTTGTCGCTAAACTCAACAGTTTCAACGTAGCCAGCCGATGAATCCTTGTCGCAAGCAGTAAGTGTAGCGTTCATCATGCCCTCTTGGGTACAATTGCAGTTGGTCAACACCATGCTAACAGTGGTCGAGCCGACAACTTTATAGTCATGGTTTTCTTATAGCCAGGTTCTAATTCTAATGTAGCCTTGCTCTTGATGACTTCGCCGCCGCAGACGTAGCGAATTTCAATTTCTACTTTAATGTTCTCAGTGATAAATTGCGTCTTATAGCAGCGGTTAGCGTCGATTTGATCGCCGTTTAGATAAACGGTATAAGGCGTTTTGGCTTCGACACTAATTTCAAAATATGCTGGCTTGGCTTCAACTTCGGGCGAGCCAACTAGAAGTGAGAGCGCGAAGAGAAGAGAATTAAGCATAGAAACTCCATTTTATTCAATTTCCACTTCTTCATCTATATCGAGTGTAGCAGCGAGATTAGGGATACCATTACCCCATTCTTCGGTGCCCACTGCTATAAATCCTGCACTGCATTTAATGCCAGGGAGTGGCGGATAGTATTGAGCCTTGGTTAGTTTGTGGACTTTACGTTCGCCAAAAGCAATTACAACAACATTCATACCCACAGTTAAGTCTTGTGCTTTGATTCTAGCCACGCTTCTACATCCTTTTCGTCCATCATATCGAGAATAACATCAGGGCTACTTCGGAACATAGACTTCAAAAGTTCAACGGTCGTCTCGTTATATTCCTTAATTGCGTCTGCTTCTACCTCTAACTCCTTCTGGTCGAACACGATACCAGTCCAAGGCTCACGATAGCCGCCACCAAGTAATTTTTCAGGGCCAGTCGTCAATTCGGTCATGGTGCCGCGCAACATGGTCCGATCATAAGGGTAACGCTCTTGGAGTTCATTCAGGGCTTTTTCACCATCAGCAGCGCGAATTACACGAACCTTGCCATGAAAGTAAAACAGGAATAGTTTTAGTTCTTTCATTGTATCTTCTTTTTGCGTTGGTGCAAGGTTAGTATTCAAAGGTCACACCATCCTTTTCGCGGAGTTCCGTGCCATCAGGCAACGTAACATATTCATCTTCCAGGTTATTCACACCTTCGACGCCCGAATCTTCAATATCGGTGCAAACCTTGGTTTCAGGATTATATTCGCAGGCGGTCGCCACTTCAATCCCGCCGTCCCACACTGAGGTATAGGTGGCCTTCATATTACTCCTAAAGGATTATAGTAATTGTTTGATCGCCGTCCAACTTCCGCTCAACGTATTCTAACACCATTGCACGATGAATTTCAGTGCAATCAAAAACTTCGGCCAACAGTTGCTCAGCCAGGGCATTACCGCTGCCTTCTTCTTCGTAATTTTCTTGGAAGCGGTCTTCGCCAGCCCAAATCTTATAGGCGGTTAGCAATGCGTCGGTACTGTTCTCGCCGCCAGTGATACAGGTCCAGTTGGCCCGCTGACGGTCTTTCAAAACTATAGCAAATTGTGGCATGTTTATTTCTTCTTAGTAGGCCAAGGAGGAAGTTTGCGGTCTTCGTTAATCTTATCGTAATCTTCTTTGGTTATTACCAATGCCTTATCCACGCCCTTTTCTTCGGTGACAAAGACAGCAATTCTTCGCTCAATTCTGCCGAAGCGGAGCATATAGGTTCTAACATAGGTGCTATCAGCGAGCGAGATATTATCGTCATACAGTTTGTTAATAACCCGCATGACAATCTCATCAATGACCTTATCGGCCATATTTAATGCCCTAACACCTTCGCTCAATTCAACTTCGGCTGATCTTTCAGACATTTTTATTCTCCATTAGATGCCCTGTTGGGTACAATGGCAGTTGCCGCTTGTTCGGCCTCTTCCTTAGTTTTGTAGTAATAGCAACCAGCATTGGAGTAGGTTCGCCAGTCGCCGTTGGGCAAATCGTCTTTGGCATATCCTGCATAATAGCGGGATGGCCAAGCTGGAGTATCCAGCACAACGACATGCCAATAACCCGTAGAACCAAAGTCGCGGATTAGTTTCATATTGAAACCTTTACCTTGCCTGCCATATCGTCAGCCTTAACCTTGGCCGCATGATTACGGATTTCCAGGTCATTAAGCTGCCGCTGCCAATCCATGAGACGGTTATAATCCGCTTCATAAATGGCGGTGCCGCCGTCGCCATAATGATTGGCATAAAACTGGTCTGTGGTGCCAGGAACCCGTTCATGTTCGCTGAAGAAATGCTGCTTATTCTCAGGCACGGTGAGAATATGCGGCTTGCCGTCCTTCAAAGGCGGAACGCCAGGGTCGCCGTAGTTCTCAATGTAGCCACTGAGACTGCCGCCGCAACGGTCAATCCACTTTTTCTGTTCGTGGACACGTTCGCGGAGCCAGAGAATCTTCTTCCAAACGAGCATGATGTGTCCCCTTATTCAAGGATTTCTTCGTCTTCGTATTCTTCCTCGTATTCCTCTTCATCGTCATCTTCGTACTTTGACTCACAATCCAGCATATCCTGGTAATTGGGAGCATATTGAGTACGAGACTCGATGTAAGTAAGAATCTTTTCCAGCATGATTTCGAGTTGCTTTTCGTAGTCCTTATCTTCGGAGCAATCGCTGGCCAGAAGTTCAGGCCGCAGGTCGATTGGCGCATACTGGCGGATGAAAGTTTCGGCAGGGCCAGCGGTTTCGCAACCATAGCCAGTGAACCAGTAGTCGCCATCGTTATAATAGCGATAGATGATACGGTTGATGGCCCGCAGCGTTTCACCTTCCAGGGTTTCGCACTTGCCCTGGTTGGGAACCAGCTTGCTGAAAAGAAC
>NZ_JBLYIG010000723.1:0-1535 GCF_049222245.1 Nitrospira sp. BLG_2
CTTCCGGTCGTGCTCTCGAGGTCCGAGGTGCAGGCGGTCTTGGCGCGGCTGGACGGGACGCTCTGGATGATTGCCGCGACGCTGTACGGCTCCGGTGCCCGCGTCAGCGAATGCCTGCAGTTGCGGGTGAAGGACATCGACCTCACTCGCTGTGAACTGCTCATCCGTGACGCCAAGGGCCAGAAGGATCGCGTCACGGTCCTACCCATGAAGCTCGTGCCTCACTTGCAGGACCATCTCGCGAAAGTCCGGGCGCTATTCGACGCCGACCGGGCGAACGGGAGCCCGGGCGTCTCGCTGCCGTTCGCGCTGCGGCGCAAGTATCCCGGCGCCGCGACATCCTGGCCGTGGTACTGGGTGTTCCCGGCGAAGGCATTTTGCCGCGATCCCTATTCAGGCGAGTACGGTCGATTCCACGTGCACCCGCAGACCGTGCAGCGGGCGGTCCGGGAGGCGATTCGCCGGGCCGGCATCGAAAAGCCCGCGAGCTGCCACACGCTCCGGCACTGCTTCGCGACCCACCTGCTCGAGGACGGCTACGACATCCGCACGGTGCAGGAACTGCTCGGCCACGCCGACGTGAAGACGACGATGATCTACACGCACGTCCTGAACAAGGGAGGGCGAGGGGTCCGCAGTCCGCTCGACGCGGGACCCCCGCGGTTCGAGTCCGGGCGTTAGCGGCGGTGTTCGCGCATGACGAGCGCCGCGAGCGCCCAGGCCACGAAGAGCGCGACGGCGCTGACCCAGAGCGGCACCGTGTATCCGTTGACCGTCACGGGCCAGCCGGTGAACAGTCGAATCAGGTGCACGAGGCCGAATAGTGCGAGCAGGACGGTCGTAATCCGGGTATAGGGCTTCATGGGCGAGGGCCTCCATTCGTGGTCGAGGCACCATGCATCCTACGCGAGGACCGAGGTGACCGCCTCCGCAAACCGCTCCGCCGCGCCCGCTTCGGTCCGTAGGTAGAACGACGGCTCGACGAGTTCGAGTTCCATGAGCCGGAACGTCTCTCCGCTGCGCACGAAGTCGACGCGCGCGTAGAGGAGCCTGTGCCCGACGGCCGCGATCGCGGCGTTGCCGGCTGCGAGGAGGGCAGGCTCGGGTGCGATCGCGCGGATCTCGCTGCCGTACTCCTCCTGCACGCGGAAGTCGCCGGCTTTCGGCACCTTGAGGATGCTGTGGCTGTGCCGCCCGTTGAAGTACGTCATCGAGAACTCGCCTTCCTCGACGAGGCCGCGCTCGAAGGGCTGCATCATGAGCGGGCGATCCTTGAAGTACGCCGCGATCGCGGGCGCGAGTTCGCGTGCGCGGACGGCGTCGAGGTGCCACGTGCCCTGCGCCGTGCCGCTCATCGTGGGCTTTATGACGCCCTCGGCGCTGCGCAACTCCTCGAACAGCGGCAGGAGCTCACCGGGCGAAAGTCCCTCGCGCCAGAACGTCGGCACGGTCGCGATGCCCTTGGCGGCGAGGTCGCGCAGGTAGGTCTTCTGCACGTTCCAGCGCACGATTTCGCAGCCGTTCTCGAGCCGGAC
>NZ_JBLYIG010000724.1:0-1934 GCF_049222245.1 Nitrospira sp. BLG_2
CCCCATTAGCACTACAAGTAGATGTAAATCCGCCTGTTTACAAAGATGATATATCTAATTTTCAAATGCAAAAAAAGGTAATGACTGATGATAAAGGAAGAAAACTAAGATTTAACGCGGCTGGTCAAGTCGACGGAACATATGGAAGACCAGCACCAATTCAGGTCGGTAATATGGTTAAAGCAACTGATTTATCACAAATTAAAGAAGATATAGAAATTGATAGTAAAATCAAATATAGTGATAATCCTGTACCAAGTCGGCCACCAATAAAGATGGGTAAAATTAAATGTCAAAGTTGTGGTGACGAATCAATGGTTCCTGCTCACCATATTGGTATATATTATTCAAAATCATATTATTTATGTAATAGGTGTGGAAGTAAAGGAAGATAATGTCTAAAAAAGTAAATGGGAATCCGGGTGCGGAACGAGCGGTTTTAGCTGGTGTTTGTCAATATGGTAGAGAAGCATATTATGATGTTTCTGATATTATTGATGCTGGATGTTTTACAATTGAGTCAAATGAATCTATCTGGTTATGTTTAGATAATATTCTTAAGACATCAGAAAAGGTTGATGCTACTACCATTTTAGCAACAGCTGATACGTTAGGATTAAGTTCGGTCTTTAATAAGAATAAGACAGATATTGATTTTCTTCGTAGTTTATTTAATTTTCCGATACATCTTAAAAATGTTCGGACTATGGCAAAACAAGTTGCCAAATTAGATTTGATTCGCAAATCACAAGTTAAACTATTAGAAGCGTATCATAAACTTGAAGATTTTGATGGGACAGAGTCTACAGACGCAATCGTGGGTGTTCCAGAAGAAGCTGTATTTTCGATTACTAATTCACTGAATAATCAGAATGAGAATACACCAAAGTCTATTGGAGATGATTTAGTAGCTAGATTAGAACATTTAGCTAAGAATCCAGTCTCTATGATTGGTATTCCAACACCATTCGCAATATATAATAACATGATTGGTGGTGGATTAAGAAGTGGTGTACATTTATGGGGAGCTAGACCAGGTCGTGGAAAATCTACAGTAGCTATGAATGTGGGCGACCATGTATCAGATAAAATGGATATTCCTGTCTTGTATATTGATACAGAAATGAATTTAGAAGAACAAGAGAATAGACTTATAGCTAAATTGACTGGCGTAGACAATAAATTAATTGAGACTGGACAATTTGGTTCATCTAGTGATATGAGAAATAAGGTTATATCTACTGCCAAAAAATTAAAGAATAATAAATTCAAACATATTTGGGTAGGCGGTAAAGGTTTTGAAGAAATAGTGTCAATAATGAGAAGATGGATTTTTTCGACAGTAAAATTTGATGCAAACGGTAAACCTAATCCGCACCTAATTATTTACGATTATTTTAAATTAATGAATGATTCTCAATTAGGAGATATGCAAGAATATCAAGCTATCGGCTTTCAGATTAGCTATCTAAGTGATTTTTGTAAACAATATGACACACCCTGTCTATCTTTCGTGCAGTTAAATCGCGACGGTATAACAAAAGATACATCAGATATTATCAGTCAATCTGATAGACTATTATGGTTATGTAATTCCTGCGTTGTCTTTAGGGATAAGACGCCAGAGGAAATGATTGAAGATGGATACCATAATGGTAATCGTAAAGTTCACGCACTTAAATGTAGATTCGGTGAACCGTTAGCCCCCAATGACTATATTAATATGATGTTTGATGGCAAAACATCGACAGTAACAGAACTTAAAACCAAGTTACAAGTTAAGAAGACGACACAAGCTGAAAATGAAGGTTTTATAACAGATGCTTCATCTATTGATATCGCGGACTTATGCTAAATTATGCAAAAATTCTTGAACATGTTCCAGCAATATTAGACAATTTTTCCTACGAATATACAGAATTTCCAAATAGACT
>NZ_JBLYIG010000725.1:0-1619 GCF_049222245.1 Nitrospira sp. BLG_2
GAGGTCAACCAAATTCACCGAGCGGGGTATGGTCTCGATGGGTCGACCGGGCAAGATCTCTTTTCTGGGCTGTCGGTGACAAGCAAAGCGCTTACCACAAACGTTGGGGCTGCCTCGATCGCCAACGGTGTAGTAACTGCACCGAATCTCCTGACGTTCCATGACTATGAGATTCGATTTACAGGATCTGGCGGGTACGCGATAATCGATGCAACAACGGGTTCCGGCATCAGAGGGAACTATGCCGGAACAGTGCTTACCCCTCCCACAGTGGATGCTCCTGTCAACATTGTGTCGGGAGTGAACGATACACTGGTCGTCTCGGTAGATGGTACGACATCGGGAACCATTACGCTCAACGGTACCGGATCACCTGGTCTAGCGTATACCTCTGGTGCCGCTTTGGCCGAGGAGGTTCAAAGTAGAATCAACTCGGACTCCACGCTGGCCGCAGCCGGCCGTCAGGTCGCGGTGTTGTTTGATCGCACGACAAACCGACTGGTCCTGCAGTCGAATTCCACCGGCGGGGTTAGTTCGGTGGACGTAACAGGCGGAACGGCAGGGGCGACTCTCGGATTAACGGGCGGGATCAGTACTGCGGCATCCGGTACGTATAGTGGGCCACAGACATTTCATCTGGACGGGATTGCAGTGACCGTCTCCGGGGCACCAGCGGCCAACGATGTCTTCAGAGTGAACTCACGCGACAATGCGGCCAGAGATTTGGCTGTCGTGTTCTCTGATCCGTCAAAAGTTGCGCTTTCTTCGACACGGGCTGGTGTTCCGGGAAACAATCAGAGCGGTTTGGACCTTGTCGCGCTCCAGTCAAAACCCCTCACCGGCCTCGACAATGCAACGCTATTCGACAGCTATCGCAAGACTGCGACAGATCTTGGCGTGTCCTCCCAGGTGGCCAGGCAGCGTCTTGAGACGGAAGAGATTCGACTCGAACAGCTCCAGAATTTTCGTGCCCAGGTGTCTGGCGTCTCGCTTGATGAGGAACTCGTCAATCTTCTCAAATTCCAACGAGCCTTTGAAGCAGCCTCACGCATGATCGTTGCTGCCGATGAAATGATGTCCACGTTGATTTCCCTCAAACGCTAGGCAGAGGAGCGTGCCATGCGTGTCACCGAACAGCAGGTTTTTGGATTCCTGGTAAACAGCTATCAACGGGCTCGATCCAAAGCGTTGCGATTGCAGGAACATCTGGCGACCGGTAAACAGGTCTTGCAACCTTCCGATGACCCTGGTCGTTTCCATCGGATCGTCGGAGAGCAAACCACCTTGACAAAACTGGAGCAACGTCTTCGCAATATTTCAACCGCCACGACCCGAGTCGAATTAGCCGACACATCTCTCCAAGGTACGACTGCCACCTTGTCTCGTGTCAGGCAACTGGCGGTTCAGTACGCATCTGATACAAACGGCGCGACGGAACGAGCGGCTGGCGCGCATGAAGTGCGTGCCCTATTGCAACATCTGCTTCAACTGGGTAATGCCGATTTCGACGAGAACCAACCGGTGTTTGGAGGCACGAGCCGCCACGGGTTTGCCGCTGGACTGGTGGTTGCTACACCCATGACCCTGACGAACGCCGTCGCGGACACCTTGACCGTGAG